>NZ_JALJZW010000005.1 GCF_024171495.1 Deinococcus sp. HSC-46F16 | reverse complement strand
CGTCCTTCATCGGCTCCAGTGCCAGGGCATCCACCGTGGACCCTTAGTATCTTGACCTGTCCATTCATTTCACACCACTCAGCCGACCACCGGACGAGTCCAGCGGGCGCCGTGGTGGCGTTCTATGTGCTTGTTCTCTCGCACACCTCTTCGCTTGTCATGCTCCGCGCCTCGCTTGAGGCTCAGAAAAGATACAGGGGGGGAAACAACTTGTCAACTCCCCCACGCCGGGTCTTCACTCAGGCTGTGGGGGGAGCTGTTTTGTGCGTGCTGGGCAGGGTTAACGCGCGAGGAGAATCGTTTCCTGCACCTTGAGGCCCTGGCTCAGAGCGTCGCGGGCATGTTGCCGGGCCGCGCCGAGATCATGGTCGCGGTAGTTGCCGCACTCCAATTCGCTGACCCCTGGAATGGGACGGTCGTGGGCCTCCACATCCCGCAGGGCCTGCTCGAAGGCACGGAGAACGCCCTCCTCGTTCGGCTCGCCGATGACCGCCATATACATGCCGGTGCGGCAACCCATCGGGGACACGTCCACCACGTCGGTCAGGTGGTCGCGCAGGTAGCCCGCGAGCAGGTGCTCCAGCGTGTGGATGGCGGCCGGGTCAATGGCGCCCTGATTGGGCTGAAGCAGGCGCAGGTCGTACTTGCTGATCGCGTCGCCGCTGGGGGTGCGCTTGATTCCGGCCAGCCGCACATAGGGAGCCTGCACTCTGGTGTGGTCAAGGTCGAAGGATTCCACGTTCGCCATAGGGTTCATTCTGGCCGGGGCGCGGGCGGACAATGTAAGTGGAGAGAAGACGCGCACCTTCATCCGGCATACTGCGCGGCGTGCCCACCCTGCTTCGCCGCCCGCGTGCCTTTCCCGTCTGGGTTCCGCTGCTGATCGCCGCGTTGCTGATCCTCGCCGATCAGGCACTCAAGGCGTGGGCGCTGGCGAACCTGACAGAGGGGGCGACGCCCATCCCCTTTGTTCCCGGCCTGCTGAGCTGGCAACTCACCTTTAATACGGGCGCCGCCTGGAGCCTCTTCTCGGGGTCGGCTGTGCCGCTGGCCCTCGTGCGGCTGGCCGTCGGGGTAGGGATTCTGGTGTACCTCGTCCTGCGGCCCCAGCCGCGCTTCCTGTCTGTGCTGCTGGCGATGATTGCCGCCGGAGCCATCGGCAACAGCGTTGACGGGCTGACCCAGGGCCGGGTGACGGACATGTTCTACTCGCCGCTGCTCAGCGCGGTCACCCAGGCGCTGAACGCTGGACACTTCCCCATCTTCAACGTCGCGGACATCTGCGTGGTGCTGGGGACGCTGCTGCTGGTGGTCGTGAGCTTTGCCGAGGAGCGGCGGAACAAGGCCAGGGCCACCTGAGCCTCTCCAGCCAAAAGAAGACGCCCCCAGCGCTGAGGCCGGGGGCGTTGTTCTAGAGGGGTCAGATCAGGCTCTTGCGGCACTTGGTGCAGACGCGCATCCGCACGGCCACGCCGCCCCGGTTGACGGTGAGGGGCTGGAGGTTGGGCTTCTGGACCCGCTTGGTGATTCCGGTGACCTTGCGGCCCACGCCGCCCTGAGCACGGGCCTTACCACGGCGAATGACCGAGTTCACGACGATCGGCCCCTTACCGCACACTTCGCACACTTTCGACATGTTCCTTACTCCTTCTTCAACCTGACCCGTTGTTGTGCCGGGGGCCGGTGACCTGAGATCTGGTGATCTGGGGGACTGCTGCCGCGCCGGGCAGGGTCAGGCAAGCCTTCCAACTTTAGCACATGGCTGGGGATGCAAGAAAAAAGCCTGGCGTCCCCAGGGGGAAGCCAGGCCCAGATGCGGAAAGATTCAGCGCAGAATTTTCAGCGCCTTGAGAAGAGCGATCAGGACGACGCTGCCGACCACGCCCCAGATAATGCTCCAGAAGCTGAAGCCGTTGCCTGCTGCCTGAGCGCCGCCGATCCCCAGCAGGCTGCCAAACAGCCACTGCGCCAGCACAGCGCCGACGATGCCGATGAGGATGTTGGCGACGGCCCCCTGCTGCGCGTCCGTCTTCATAATCAGGCTGGCCAGCCACCCGCACAGCGCACCCACCAGAATAAGCACAATCCAACTCATAGTTTCTCCCTCCAGGACGTTGAACTTCAACGCTCTCGTGCTTCGTTGTGAGTGCACAATGGGACCGGGCGGAACCGCAAAGTGTTACGTATCCCACGTTCTCAAGAGCACCCCAAGGGCAGATGGAGGGGGGGCGAATCTGGCTTAAACCCAGCATGCAGAAATGGTCGCCGGGGCCTCATTTCTGCCTTGAGGAGATGCCTGGGCAGGTCGGGAGGTTTGCCGCAGGTCCCCGGCGGTGGGCGTATAGGATGCCGGGCATGTGCCCGCCTCCGGGAGGGCCGGAGGACCCCTATGCCTGGATTGCTGGAACGCTACCGCGAGTATCTGCCCATCACCGACCGTACGCCCGCCCTGAGCCTGCACGAGGGGAGCACGCCGCTGATTCCCGCGCCGCGCTTGAGCGAGCGGCTGGGAGTGCACCTCTTCCTGAAATATGAGGGCCTGAACCCGACAGGCAGCTTCAAGGACCGGGGCATGGTCATGGCGGTCGCCAAGGCGGTCGAGGACGGGGCCGACACCGTGATCTGCGCGAGCACCGGGAACACCAGCGCGGCAGCGGCGGCGTATGCGGCGCGGGCGGGGTTGCGCTGCGTGGTGCTGATTCCGGACGGCAACATCGCGCTGGGCAAGCTCGCGCAGGCGGTCGCCTACGGGGCCGAGGTCGTGGCCGTGAATGGCAATTTCGACGCGGCCTTACGGCTGGTGCGGCAGATCAGCGCCGAGCATCCCATCGCGCTCGTGAACTCGGTCAACCCCTACCGCCTTCAGGGGCAGAAGACGGCGGCCTTCGAGATCGTGGACGTGCTGGGGCAGTCGCCCGACGTGCTCGCCATTCCGGTGGGCAATGCGGGCAACATCAGCGCGTATTGGATGGGGTTCCGGGAGTACCACGCGGCGGGACAGAGCGCAGCGCTGCCGCAGATGTGGGGCTTTCAGGCGGAGGGGGCCGCGCCGCTGGTCCGCAACGCCATCGTGGACGAGCCGCAGACGCTGGCGACGGCCATCCGCATCGGCAACCCGGCGAGCGCGGATCTCGCGCGGGCGGCGGTGCGCGAGTCGGGCGGTCTGCTCGACATGGTGAGTGACGACGAGATCATGCACGCCTACAACCTCGTGGCGCGGGAGGGCGTGTTCTGCGAACCCGCGAGCGCGACCCCAGTTGCGGGGCTGCTCAAACGGCACGCGGCAGGACTGCTGACGCCGGGGCAGACCGTCGTGGCGGTGCTGACGGGCAACGGGCTGAAGGACCCCGACGCCGCGCTGCGGGCGGTGGAGGCTCCCCAGGCGGTTCAGGCCAGCCTGGAGCACGTGCTGGAGCGGATTCTTTGAGGGAGGTCGCGTCGCCTGCGTTCACCGTCCGCGCTCCGGCGAGCAGCGCCAATCTGGGGCCGGGGTTCGACAGCCTGGGGCTGAGCCTGCCCCTCTTCACGACGCTGACCGTGACCCCGCAGGCCGTGACCGAGGTGGTGCCGCTGGGACCGGAGCTGGCCGGGACACCCGCCGATGAGCGCAATTACGTCTACCAGGCGATGCTCCTGGCGGCGGGGCGAGCTGGGTGCGGGTTGCCCCCCGCCCGAATCGAAATCCAGACGGAAGTGCCCCTGGCGCGGGGCCTGGGGAGCAGCGCCGCCGCGCTCGTCGCCGGGATCGTCGCCGGAAACGAGCTGCTGGGGCGGCCCCTGAGCGGGGCGGAGATGCTCGACCTCGCCGCCCGCGAGGAGGGCCACCCGGACAACGTGGCCCCCGCGCTGGTGGGGGGCATCGTGGTCGCCACGCTGGACAAGCTCGGCACCCACCACGTCCGGCTGGACCCACCCCCGCACCTGGGGGTCACCGTGCTGATTCCCGACTTCGAGCTGTCCACGACCAAGGCGCGGGCGGTGCTGCCGGGCGAGTACAGCCGGGCGGACGCGGTACACGCCCTCTCGCACGCCGCGCTGCTGGCCGCCGCGCTCGCGCAGGGGCGGATGGACCTGCTCCCCCACGCCATGCAGGACCGCCTGCACCAGAGTTGGCGGGCGCCGTTGGTGCCGGGCCTGAGCGACATCTTGGAGGGCGCGACCGGGCACGGAGCACTGGGCGCGGCCCTCAGCGGGGCGGGGCCAACGGTGCTGTGCTTCCGCGACGCGCGGGAAGAGACGGGGCGGCTCCACGCCTTTTTGCATGGAGTCCTGGAGGAGCACGGGCTGACCGGGCGGGTGCTGGATTTGCCCATCGAGACGGGGGGAACGGTCGTTCAGCGGGGCGGCTAGGCTCAGTGCTCCAGCCGCAGCCGGGGCAGCAGGCGGCCGAGCCAGCCCGGCAGCCACCAGTTCCAGCGCCCGGCGAGCTTCAGGAAAGCGGGCACGAGCACGAGGCGCACCAGCGTCGCGTCGAGCGCCACCGCGACCGCCAATCCCAGCCCGATGCTCTTGTTCGCCACGACGCGTCCGGCAATAAAGGCCGCGAAGACGATGAACATGATCAGCGCCGCCGAGGTGATGATGCGGGCGGTCCGGCCCACCGCGAGCACGACCGCCTCGTCGTTGGGGTGGCCGCGCAGCACTTCCTCCTGCACGCGGGAGAGCAGGAAAATCTCGTAGTCCATGCTGAGGCCGAACAGCACCGCGAAGAGGATCAGGGGGAGGCTGGAATCCAGCACGCCCACGTCGTCGGGGATGCCCAGCGGCCCGGCGAGAAAGCCCCCCTGCACCACCAGCGTGACCACCCCGTAGGCCGCGCCCACCGTCAGCGTGTTCATCAGCAGGCTCTTGAGGGGCACCAGCAGGCTGCGAAAGGCCACCATCAGCAGCACGAAGGTCGCCGCGAAGACGGTCAGGACGGCGGCGGGCAGCGCGTCGGTGAGCGCCCGGCTGAACTCGCGCTCGCCCACCGGGGCGCCTCCCAATAGGTAACGGAAGCCGGAATTCTCCAGCACACCTCGCAACCGCCGCTCGAAAGGGTCAATCTGGTCGGCCCGCAGGTAGGCGTCCGGCACGACCGTCACCCGCAACAGCGCGCGGTCCTCGCTGAAGGAGCGGGAGGTCAGCAGGCTGAGGGCGGCGAGCGCGTCCGTTCCGCCGCCACCCGCCTCCCCGGCCAGGTCCTCGGGCGTCAGGAAGGGACTGATGACGGTCTGCACGCCAGGCAAGGCCCGCAGGTCCTCCACGACCGCCTGAAAGCGGGCTCGGTCGTCGGGGGCGTAACGTTCACCCTCCAAGTCCAGAATGACCTCGAACTGGCTGAGGAGGCCGCCCGCGCCGAGGTCGCGCACGTCGGCCAGGGCGTCGCGGCTTTCCACGCCGGGGGTCAGGCCCCAGGCGCCCGCGTAGCCGGTTTTCATGTTCAGGGCGGGGAGGGCCAGCAGCAGCAGAAAGAGCGTGCTGAGCAGCACGGCGAGGCCGGGCCGGGCCGTGACCCGGCGGGCCAGGGCTGTCCACGCCGCCGACGCACCCGCGTTCTGTGCCCAGGGGAAGCGCAGGAGGCGCGGGCTGTTGACCCGCTCGCCCAGCAGGGCCAGCAGCGCGGGCAGGGCGGTCACGCTGGCGAGGACGGTCAGCAGGACGGCGAGGACCCCGCCCAGCCCCATCGAGCGCACGAAGGCGATGGGCGGAATCACCAGCGCGGCCATGGCAATGGCGACGGTCAGGCCGCTGAACAGCACGCTGCGCCCGGCGGTGAGCACCGTGCGGGCCGCCGCTGCGCGGGAGTCGCCGTCCCTCACCAACTCCTCGCGGAAGCGGCTGACCATCAGCAGGGCGTAGTCGATTCCAGCCCCCAGCCCCAGCAGGGTGATGACACTCTGGGCGAAGGTGCTGACCTCGGTGACGCGGGTCAGGCCGTACACGCCCGCCATCGCCACGGTGATGCTCAGGACGCCCACCATCAGCGGGAGTCCAGTCGCCACCAGCGCCCCGAAGACGCCCAACAGCACCAGCGCCGTCAGCGGCAGGGCCGTGAACTCGCTGCGCTTGGTGTCAGACTCGGCGAACTCGGTGAAGTCGTCCGCGATGGCCTGCCCGCCCGTCACCCGCACGGCCAACCCGTCTTCCCCCACCCGATCGGCGTAAGCCCGCACGCGGGCGAGGGTCTCGGTCGCGCCCTCCTCCAGCGGAATCTGCGCTACGGTCAGCGACAGGCGGCCGTCCCCGCTCACGGTGGGCACGGCCCCCTGCGCCCCGGCGGCGAGAACGCGGGTCACGCCGGGCACGTCCTCCAGCCCGCTCAACAGGCGGTCGTAGGCGGCCTGGCCCGCCGGGGTGGTCAGCGGCGGGTCGTGGCGGGTGACGAGGAGGGCGGTGTTCGTGTCCTCCTCCCCGAAGCGCTCCCGCAGCAGGGCGGTGACGCGGGTGCTCTCGGCGTCGGCCAGGCCGCCGGGGTCGGCGCTGAGGTTCCGGGGAGCCAGCGAGGCCGGGTAGGCACTCAGCAGCGCGAGCAGCCCCCACAGCGCCAGCACCAGCCAGGGACGACGGGTCACGAACTCGGAGAGGGCACGCACGCGGGGCAGTAGAGCACGGCGGGGAGGGGAATTTTTCCTCCGGGGGGGTTTAGAACAGTTCGTCCAGCAGGCGGTAGTAGGCCAGCTTGCGTTCGTCCACCAGTGTCCGGCCGTACAGATCCAAAAAGCGCTCGGCGTGGTCCCAGCCCAGGTGGTGCGTCAGGCTGTGGTGCGCCAGCGCGAGGTCGGCGTGGCGGTCGGCCAGCCCGGCGCGGCCCACGTCGATGAAGCCCTCCACATACTCGCCGTTCAGGATCAGGTTGGGCAGGCAGGGGTCGCCGTGGGTGACAACCACGTCTTCCTTCTCCGGCCGGGTGCGGACCAGCTCGTTCCAGACGCGGGCGGCCGTCCAGCCCTGGCGCTCCTCGTCGAAGTCCGACTCGTCCACCAGCCCCGCCTCCACCCGTTCGCGGGCAAGACGCAGGGTGACGGGCAGGGTCATGGTAAAGGGGCAGTCGCGCACGGGCAGGGCGTGCAGCTCGCGCAGGGCACGGGCGAGCAGGTCCACCACCCGCTCGGGGTGCAGCAGGGCGTCGGGGTGGCTCATGGGGATGCCCGGCAAGCGGGTCATGGCGAGGTAGTCGTGGGTGGGCGTGGCCTCGTAGCCCACCACGGCGGGGACCGGGACCCGCCCCGCCAGCCAGCGCAGGCGCTCCCGTTCCTGAAGCAGGCTGGAGCCGGGCAGGCCGCCGCGCTCCTGCACCTTGACCACGTACTTCTGGCTGCGCCACACGCCCGCGCCGCTGTGGCCGTCGGTCACGCTTTCCCAGCGGGCAGCGGGCAGCACGCGGCGCAGGGCGTCAGGCAGGGTCAGCGTCATGAACGGCAGGATAGCGGGAGGCCAGTCCGCGTTACCGCGCCGGGGCGGCCAGTTCGGCGGCCATCTGCCGGTTGAGCCCGGAGGCGTTCGAGATGATGGCGGAGGCCGTGAGCAGTTCGGCGCCCGACGGCGGGACCGCGCCACACACCGTCTTCAAGACCACGCCTCAATCCATCGAGAGGTGAAGCAGGCTGCTGATCTGCCGGGTCAGGCGCGGATTCGTGTCGAAGTTCCGCTGGGTCTGAAAACCGGTCACCTCGGGGGCGTAGAGCGGCCCGAAGACCTTGAAGGCGTTCTGGCGGGCCGCGCACCCGGCCCGGACCCCGGCCACCTCCCCCCGGACGACCGCGCCGTGGATGCTGAAATACAGCTCGCCCACCTGCCGCCCGATCTCCGGGCTGAGCCGCGTCACCGTGGCCGACACCCTCGCCACGTCGGTGGCGGACTGCGCCTGGGCCACTGACAGAAGGCCAAGAACCACGCCCATGCCCACCCGGTTTCGTCGCATGGCCTGACCTGACACCCGGCGCAGCGAGCGCGGAGCCGCAGTTTGGCGCGGTGCCCGTCCTCCCCGTCTCCGGCCCCTGTACACTGCCGGGCGATGAAGGTCGGTCTGCTGGATACGCTGGGGGCGCGATATGGGCGGTACTGGACCGCGTTCCTGAAAGAACTCGGCGTCGAGGTGGTCACGCCGGACCTCCCCACTGCCGAGGCGTTCGCGCTGGGCCGCGAAAGCCTGCCCGACGCCCCGGTGCAGGTGCAGCTCGTGCTGGGACGGGTGCTCGCGCTGGGGCGGGTGGACCTCGTGCTGCTGCCGCAGACACCGCCGCTGCGGGGGGACGCCTGGGGCGAGGCGCTGCCGGACCTGCTCTCGCGGCGCCTCAGCGGGCTCCCGCCCATGCAGGCGCTCCCCGACGGCGGGCCGGAAATGGTCGCCGCCGCGACCGACCTCGGGCAGCGGCTCACCCGCAACCCCGGCCGGGTGCGGCTGGCGATGGAACGGGTCAAGCCCCTGGCGGCCCCCCCGCGCGAGGACATGCCTCCTCTCAGCCGCGCCTCGCGGGTCACGGTCGCCGTGGTCGGGCCGCGGGCGCTGCTGGGGGACCCCGACCTGGGGGCGGGCCTGCGGGCGGCGCTGGAGGACCTGGGCCTGCACCCGGTCACCTCGCCCGAGTTGCCCCCCTCGCAGGTGGCCGCCAGAGGCGAGCGGATGGAGCGGGCGGCCACGGCCCCGGCGGGCGACAAGGAACTGTACGGGTCCCTGAAGCTGCTGGACGGCAAGAGCGCGGTGCGCGGGGTCATCCTCGCGGCCCCCGCTCGGGACGGCGCGGCGCGAGCGGCGCTGGAGCGGCTGGCGGGGCAGACGCACAAGCCCACCCTGGTGGTGGACGTGGACGCCGGGCAGCGTGAATGGCCCGAGCTGGCCGCCTTCCGCGACCGCATCACGGTGGGCGCGGCCGCCCGGCCCGCCGCTGCGGGCGAGGACGACGCTTGAAGTTCTGGCGCTGGCTGATGACCCCGGACCCCGAGCCGGGCTTCACCGGGCGCAAGCTGGGGCGGCTGCTGATCCGGGTGCTCCTGTTCACGGTGGTGGCGACCCTACTCTCGGGGTTGCTGCGGCTGGCGGGGCTGGGGAAGTACCTCGACACCGTCTGGGGCACAGTGATCTTCGTGTTGCTGCTGTATATCCCGCTCTTCCGCTTCCTGACGGTGGACACCTTCGTGCCGCGCCGCCTCGCCGGACGGACCCCGGCAGGCACCCGGCAGCAGTCGGCGGCCCGCACCCAGCGCCGCCGCGAGCGCCACCGCTATGCGGGCGTCAAGAAAAGCCCCCCGCGCGGTGGGGGCGGGCGGCGGTAAGCTTCCCCATGACCCATGGCAAGGCCCGCCCCGCCCGTGAGTGGGCCGCCGAGGCAGTCTTCCGGCCCCTCGCCGAGCGGCTGGTGCCTCCCCTGGCGCAGCGGCGGGTCAATCCGCTGCATGTAGTCCTGACCCATACGGCGGTGGGGCTGCTGGCCGGAGGGTTGCTGCGGCGCGGGCACAGGCTCACCCCGGCCCTGCTCCTTCAGGCTAAGACCGTGCTGGACAACCTCGACGGGCAGCTCGCGCGGGCGACCGGGCAGACCACCGAGACGGGGCGCTACCTCGACTCGGAGCTGGACGTGCTGGTCAACGCCGCCGTCCTGACCGGGCTGGCGGGCCGCTGGGGGCTGCCGCTGACCCTGCTGCTGAGCCTGATTCTGAGCACCGACTACCTGTGGGAGCGGGACCACCGGGAGGCGCGGGGCGAGGTGTTCCGTGACCCGCCCGCCCAGGCAGGGGATGACCCCCAGCTGCTGGGCCTGCTGCGGGGGGTTTACGCCGTGTATTTCACCCCGCAGGAACGGGTGCTCGGGGCGCTGTTCGAGGCCCGGTTGCACTCGGCAGTCGGAGGCGACCCCACCCCCGCCGACCGCCTCGCCTATACGCCCGCCACGATCAACCGGGTGGCGGTGAACCTGGGCCTCAGCACGCAACTCCTGACACTGGGGGTGGCCCTGGCCCTGCGGCGGCCCCGGCTGTACCTCTGGGGCCTGCCCGCGCAGGCGGGGCTGCTCGCCGGGGTGCAGCTCTGGCGCGAAGGGCGGGTGCGCCGGGGCCGTCAGCCCTCTTCCAGCGGGTAGGTCCGTGCAGCCCGCACCGCCAGCGAGATCAGGAAGCCGTAGAAGAGGGCGACTCCCAGAAACACCAGCCACCCCGGAAAGTTGCCGATGTCGGCCAGCGTGAAGGCGTCGGGAAACTCCAGAATCCAGCCTTTGGGCATGGACATGTCGAGCTTGGCGAGCCAGGCGATCAGCACCGCCGCGTAGATCCAGAGGTAGTTGCGGTTCAATCGCCAGCCGACCGCGTCGGCGCGGGTCATGGGAGAGCGGGGCTTGCTCAGCTCGGCCAGCAGGAGCTGGTGCCACCCGGCATCCACCCGGTCGCCCAGCATCGCGGGGTAGAAAAAGCGCTCCATGATCCGCACCCGGTGGTGGGCGATCTCGAAGGTGCGAAATCGCCGGGCTTCCAGCCGCAGGAAGAAATAGTTCATGCCCATGGCGAACAGGAAGGTCGCGTGGCTGTTGTTGGGGTCCCCCAGCGCGAAAGACGCCAGGCCCGCCGTGGTCACCACCGACCAGTTGGTCGTCATGTCGAGGCGCTGGCGGTAGGCGGTCATCTTGCCGACCTCGGCCCGGTACAGGTGAATCAGGGCGTTCGCCGCGTTGGTGGAGTAGTCGCGGTCGCTGACGGCACCCAGCAGGGGGGCAGGGACGGTGCCGGAGGTCACGGCCCCGCCTCCAGACAGACAGGCAGGCTCATGGGTTCAGGGTACGCCCGCTCCTCACCGCAGAAAGAGATTGGTGCGCCGCTCGGCCCCCACCGTGGTCGCCGGGCCGTGGCCGGGATAGACCGCCACGTCGTCCGGCAGGCTCAGCAGCTCCCGCGCGAGGCCGTCCAGCAGTTGCGTGTGGTTCCCGCCCGGCAGGTCGGTGCGACCGATGCTTCCCTGAAAGAGGGTGTCCCCGGCCACGACTAATCCGTCCCCGACAAACACCACATGCCCCGGCGCGTGCCCCGGCAGCTCCCGCGCCGTCAGCGTCAGGTCGCCCGCCGTGAAGGTCTGCCCCTGCGTGATCTCGTGCTCGGGGTCGGCGGGCTGGGTAAAGGGCAGGTTCCAGCGGGCCGCCGATGCCGCCCCCAGGCGGTAGAGCGGCCGGTCGGCGGGATGCAGCCACACGGGCACCCCCAGCGCCTCCCGGACGGGCTGCACCGCCCCGATATGGTCGAAGTGCGCGTGCGTGAGCAGGATGCCCCGAACAGTCACGCCCGACCCGCACACCAGCGCCAGAATCCGCTCCGCGTCGTCGCCGGGATCGAAAAGGAAGCCCTCATTCCCCGCCCCGGCTACCAGGACCGCGTTCTCCTGCAGGGGACCCGTGGGCAGGGACCAGACGCGGGCCGCGCCATGTTGCCTCGGCTGAATCATGGCAAGGAGTCTACGGCTAGGCTTCCAGCCCAAAGGCCTCGCGCAGCCGCAGGGCGAACACCTGGAAACTCAGGCTGGGGCTGGCGTAGGCTTCCAGCGCCGATTGCAGGGCTTCCAGGGCCGTATCCGCGCGGGCACGCCCGTGGGGGGCATGGTCCCGCCAGGCAAAGCGCAGGGCCTCCGGGTGCCAGGTCGCGTCCCAGCGCTTTTCCAGTCGCTCGGCGGCTTCGAGGGCCGTGAGCAGCCCCTCCCCCAGCGCCCCGGTGAACTCGGCGGCGTCCGCGAGGGCCGCCCGCACCGCCTCCCGCGCGTCCAGCACCCCGGCCCGCCCCGCCGCAAAAGCGACGAGCGCTGGGTCGGCTTCCTCTCCCAGCCCCGCCAGGCCGCGTTCGATGGCCCGGTCGGGCACCGGGGTCACGTCCAGGCGGGCGCTGCGGCTCTGGATGGTGGGCAGGACCGAGCGGCGGTCCTCGGCCAGAAAGACGAACAGCGCCCCGTGCGGCGGTTCTTCCACCAGCTTGAGCAGGGCGTTGGCGGCCTCCGGCCCCAGGTACTCGGCCCCGTCCACAACCACCACCCGGCGGCGGAAGGTGGGGCGGACCTCCAGAAACTCGAAGACATGCGTCTCGTACTCGTGCGCCTTGTCGCGGGCCGAGAGCACCGCGCCCACCGGGATGATCTTGCGCCGCGCGGCCTTGCCCGTGCTGGTCGTCGTGCGCGGTTCCACGACCAGCACGTCGGGATGCGCCCCCGCCGCCAGTGCCCGGCAGGAGGGGCAGACGCCGCAGCCCTCGCCGTACATCCCCCGCGTGCCCGAGCAGTTGTGCGCCCCGGCAATCGCCAGCGCCGCCGCCCGCTTGCCCACCCGCGCCGGGCCGGTGAGCAGCAGCGCGTTGCCGGAAAAGGCCCCGGTCTGCTCGAGCAGCGGGCCGTGAAGGAGGGCGGCGGGGAGGGTCATGGGCGGGGCGAGCACACCCCGACCCGGCGTCCTGGCCCCTTCCCCCTCTTCCCCTTCCCTCCCATCGGCGTCACCGCCCCAGCGCCAGCCGCGCCGCGAGCACCGGGGGCAACCCGGCGTCCAGAATGGCGGTCTGCGCCGCTTCCACCGGGTAGGCCACCCGGATCACCTCGAAGGTCTGCCGCCCGGTGTCGAAGAGGGCGTAGCTGGCGCGGGGATCGCCGTCGCGCGGCTGGCCCACGCTGCCGGGATTGCAGATGGCGCGGACACCGGGCGGCAGGGGGAAGGTGCCCCCCGCGCCCAGGCCTTGGAACTTGACCCACTCGCCCACCGGGGCATTGAGCGCCGCGTACACGCCGGGGATGTGGGTGTGGCCCACGAAGGCCAGATGCCCGCCCCACCCCGCGAAGGCGTCCCGCGCGACGGTCACCGAGTCGGTGTAGGTGTCCAGGCTCAGCGGGGTGCCGTGGCGGAACCGCGCCCCGACCTCCCGGTCCTCCACCCCGTCGGGCCACGAGGCGACCCAGGCGAGATCATCGGCGCCGAGCTGGGCGAATTGCCACTCCAGCGCCGCGCCCACCACCCCCCCGCTCCCCGGCAGCCACCCCCCGCCCCGCGCCACGAGGTCGAGGCCCATCTGCTCGTGGTTGCCCCGGATGCACGTGGCTCCCAGGTCACGCAGCCGGGCCAGCACCTCGGCCGGGTGTGCCCCGTAGCCCAGCGCGTCGCCCAGCATCACAGCGCGGTCGTAGCCCCGCCCCGCCGCATCCGCCAGCACCGCCTCCAGCGCGGGGGCATTGGCGTGAATGTCGGAGAGGACCAGCAGGCGCACCGCGCCATGATACCGGCCGTTCAGGGGAACACCGTGACCCGCCCCGCCGCCGGGTCCAGCCGTGCCCGCCCCCCCAGCGGCAGGGTGAGCTGCGGGCTGGTGTGCCCGAAATCCACGTTCGCCACCACCGGGAGGTCCTCCCGCCCCGCCTCCCGCAGCACCCGGCGCACCCAGCCGGACAGCTCCACCACCATTTCCGGGGTGTAGCCGCGTGGGCGGGCCAGCAGCAGCCCGGCGGCCCCGGCGAGGAGGCCCTGCGCGGCATAGTTCCGCAGCCAATACCCCACCTGACGGGGCGGGGGCACGTCCTCTGAGGTCTCCAACGCGAGGACGGCACCGTGCCACAGGTCGGACGCGGGCCAGCCCGGAGTGCCGCCCAGCATGTCCAGCACCTCCAAGCAGCCTCCCATCAGATGTCCCTCGGCGGGCGCCTCGCCCTGAAGCCAGACCCAGCCGTCGCCGGGCTGGAAGGGACGGCGCACCGCCTGTGCCCCCTCGTCAGCCCAGTCCATACGGGCCTGCGTCCACTCCGGCGCGGGTGCGAGGTCGAAGGGACGTGGCTCGTCCACCAGCGTCCGCCGCACGCCCTCAGCCACGAAGGGATGCATCCCGCCGTTCTCCGCGAGGTCGGTCAGCAGCGCGGGGCCGTGGTAGGCCATGACGCCCGCCCGCAGGAACTGGGTCAGGGTGACCGTGGCGTCGCTGTAGCCCAGAAAGACCTTGGGGTGGGCACGAATCAGGTCCAGGTCGAGGAAGGGCAGCAGCCGCACCGAGTCGTCCCCGCCGATGACGCTGACCAGGCCGTGGATGTCGGGGTTTTGCAGCGCCCAGTGCAGGTCGTCGGCGCGCGCCTGCGGGTTGCGGTCCAGATACTCGGGGCCGCGCAGCGCGTTGGGGGCGGCCACGACCTTCCAGCCGAACTCGGCAGCAACCTGCCGCACCCCGGCGTGGTAGCGGCCCATCACCTCGGTGACAAAGCCGCTCGACAGACTGAGGGCCGCCACCCGCGAACCAGCGCGCAGGCGGGGCGGACGGATGAAACTGGGCGCCATGCGGCAGGCTAGAGGCCAGCGGGGGCGGGCGCCATAGGCCGGATGGCGGGCCGGGACACGAAAAAACCGCCCACTTGGGGCGGTGATGTTGAAAACTATAGCGTGGTATGCGCTGAGGGTCAAGTTATGCGCGGCTTCCCTCACCGAACTCCGCCTCCGCCTCCCAGAAGGCCTGCACCGCCCCCTCCCCATGCAGCACCAGCCGCACGGTGAGGCCAGGATGCTCGGCCAGGAAGGCGTGAATGGTCCGCAGCGTGACCCCGGCCGCCTCCGGGAGCGGATAACCGTAGACTCCGGTACTGATCGCAGGCAGGGCCACCGAGTCGCAGCCGTGCTCCACCGCCAATCTCAGGCTCTCGCGGTACGCCCCCGCCAGCAAGTCCGCCTCGCCCTGCCCGCCGCCGCGCCAGATCGGCCCCACGGCGTGAATCACGAAGCGCACGCCCTGCCGCTCCAGATCGAACGCGGGGGTAATCACCGCCGTTCCCGTGGGGGTGCCGCCGATTCGCCGGATGGCCCGCAGCAGCTCCGGTCCGGCGGCGCGGTGAATCACCCCGTCCACCCCGCCCCCACCCGCCAGTTCCTTGTTGGCGGCGGTCACGACCGCGCAGGTGCGCTCGCGGGCGATGTCTCCCTGAAGGAGGTGCAGGGGCATAACCTAGCTCTCCACCACGCGGCGCAGGTCCTCGGTGCTCAGGGCGCCGCTGCGGACCGTGTGGGCGAGGCGCTGCGCGGCGCGGTCCTCATCGGTCCACTCCGTCTCGGGGCGCCCACGGGCACGCTCGGCCCGCTGCACGGCCCGCAGTTCCTCTACCGCGCGGCCCAGGTCATCGTTGACCACCACGTAGCGGAAGTCGTGGGCGTGCATGATCTCCTCGCGAGCGCGGGCGAGACGTTTCTCGATGCGCTCGGGCGTCTCGGTGGCGCGGCCGGTCAGGCGGCGGCGCAGCTCGGTGAGGCTGGGGGGCATGATGAAAATCAGGATGGCCTCGTCGCCCAGGCGGTCCTTGACCTGCATCGCCCCCTCCACCTCGATCTCCAGGACCACGTCCTGCCCCCGTGCGAGGGCCGCCTCGATGGGTTCGATGGGCGTGCCGTAGTGGTTGCCCACGAACTGCGCGTGCTCCAGAAAGCCGCGCTGCCGGGCCTTGTCCAGAAAGACCTCGGGCGTCACGAACACGTAGTCCACCCCGTCACGCTCGCCGGGCCGGGCCTCGCGGGTGGTCCACGAGGTCGAGTAGAACACGTCCTGCCCGGCCAGCCAGCGCTCGCGCAGGGTGCCCTTGCCCACCCCGGAGGCGCCCGTGATCACGAGCAGCAGGCCCCGGGGTGGGCGGGGCTGGGGGGCAGGGTCAGGGCCAGGGGCGGCGTCCGGGGCAGTCACCATCATTCGCATCAGCATACGGGGAGCGGGGCGGGAGAGGCCGGGGTGCCCCTTCCCGCCCCGCGCGGCTTTCCCGCGCCTTACTTCTTGCTGCGGCCCCGCGCCTTGCTCCCGCTCCCGCCCGACGAGGTCCGGCTCCGGCTCTTGCCCAGGGCCTGGCCCTTTTCGTAGCTCGCCTGCATCTTGCGGCGGGTTTCTTCCGCCAGCGCCTTGAAATCCACCAGTCCGGCCGAGATGTTCTCGGCGGTGGGTTTCACATTCCCGGTGCGGCGGGTATTGGCCAGCGCTTCATTGGTCTCTTCGAACCACGCCTCGAAGTCAGGCGTCACGTCAAAGAGCATGTCGCGGGTATCCCGCTGATAGGTGCCTTCCGCGCCACGGCGAGAAAAGGTCTTGGGCATGGTGAAGCGCTCGGTCAGAAAGGTGGCATCGAACTTGCCTTCACGGACGGCTTCGCGGAATTGCTTGACAAAGAGGTCGCTGCGCTGGGGATTGCTGAGTTCCTGAACCTGCTCGCTGAGTTTCTTGTAGGCCACGGTGCCCTCCTGGACCGAGTATGGGTTTCTGGGAGGCAACCTGTAAAGAGGAGCGCTGTTTCATGGCGAATGGACGCCGCCCCTTTTTGGGTCTGCGTTCGCCGCCGTTCAACCGCTCGCTTCCAAAAGAAACTGCCCCATAACCTTTCTGGAAGCGCGGGGGAAGGAAGCACCGGAGGCAGAGGTGGCAGGCAAAAGCCCGGTTTCTTGGTTTTCGGCCTCGTGCGCTTCTCTCCTGAACTTCGGTCTGCAGGGTCACCCCATCCAGAGGCGTTCCCGCGCTTCAGGAAAACTGCTCGCCTTCGTCCAGCCCGACGCCGAAGCCCTGGTCGAGCAGCGCCTCGCTGTAGGTGCGGAAGGCCAGCATGGTTTGGGTGCGGGCGATGCCCTCGACCCGGCGCAGGTGGCCGGTCACCACGTCGTCGAGGTCCTCGTAGCGCTCCAGTTTCAGCACCACCACGATGTCCCACTCGCCTGTCACCGAGTACACCTCGCGCACGCCGGGCACCCCCGCGAGGGCCTCGGCGGTTTCCTGAATGCGCTGGCGGTCGGCCTGCACCATCACGATTGCTGTGACCATGCCCTGCATTGTGGCCTATCGGGGGTGGCCAGCAGCCAGCTTCCCGCCACGGCCCAACGGCAAAGACGCACAATCAGCCTCTTCCCCGACGTGCCCCCGTCACCAGCCAGCGGCGCCAGGCTGGAAGCTGGCCGCTTCTCTTCCCTGACCGATCGTTCGGGGACGTTCGCCGCCGCGCGGAGCCGTACCCTGGAGGGCATGACGGCTCCCGCCCCCGCGCCCGCCCCGGCGACCCCCACGGTCACGCCGCGCGAGCAACTGCTCAACCGCATCCAGAAGGACATCCCCATCGTGCAGCGGCCCTACCGATTGATCGCCGAGGAAGTCGGGCTGACCGAGCAGGAAGCGCTGGACATCCTGCGCGAGGTCAAGGCGGAAGGCGTGCTGCGGCAGGTCAGCGCGATCTTCGACACCCGGACCCTGGGCTACAAGTCCAGCCTCGTCGCCGCCGTCCACGACGAGGATCAGCTCGACGCGGGCGCGGAGATCGTCAATGGGCATCCCGGCGTCAGCCACAACTACAAGCGCAACCACAGCTTCAACCTCTGGTACACCATCGCCGTGCCGCCCGAGAGCGACCTCGAGTCGCACGTGCAGAAGCTGCACGAGCTGAGCGGCGCCAGGGTCACCCGGCTGATGCCCACCCTGCACCTCTTCAAGATCGGTGTGGAATTCGACATGACCGGCAAGGAGGACTGGAACGCCAAGGCGAAGCCCCAGTACACCGCCGAGCAGCGCAACGTCGGCTACGAGGTCACGGCCCTCGACCGCGCCTTCGTGCTGGAGTTCCAGAAGGACCTGCCGATCACCGAGGAACCCTACGAAGGCACCTGCGCCGCGCTGGGGCTGACCATCGACGAACTCGCCGCCCACGCGCAGAAGATGAAGGACGCGGGGGCGCTGCGGCGCGTCTCGGCCGTGTTCCGGCACCAGAAGGCGGGCTTTACCTTCAACGCGATGGGTGTGTGGGCCGTGCCGCAGGAGCGCGTGGCCGAGGTGGGCCGCCAGATGGCCGAGTTCAAGGCCGTCAGCCACTGCTACCTGCGCCCGACCTACCCCGAGTGGCCCTACACCATCTTCACGATGGTCCACGGCCGCTCCAAGGAGGAAGCGTTCGGCAAGATCGCGGCCATCGAGCAGGAGGTCGCTCCCGGCATCGACCACGCCATCCTGTACTCGACCAAGGAGTACAAGAAAGTGCGGCTGGAGTTCTACCAGCCCGAGTTCTACGAGTGGGAACAAACTCATTTGGGTGCGTCTAGCACAGCAAATCCCTGAGTAGAGCACTCGCAGAAGCTCCCCAAAATTCAGCAAGATTCTGACCCTAGTCTTGTACTCCACAAGGAGCTAGGGTCATGCTCATTTCAGAGGCCATTCAGGAGTTCGCACGGGAGCATAAGAGCCGGGGCAGCCGCCCCAAAACCATCACGTACTACCTAGACACCCTCAAGCGCCTGCTTAAGCCGTGGCTAGAGGAGGAGGTGTCTCGCCTGACGCCCCTTACCGTCAACCGAGCCTTAGACCGTGACGTGAAGCCCGCCACCCTCGCCTCTCAACATGCGGCTCTGCGCTGCTTCTGCAACTGGCTAGAGGCCGTGGGAGAGCTACAGAAGAATCCATTTCAGGGCAAGGCCCGCCCCAAGGTCAGGATTGAACCCAAACGAGTACTCAACCCGGATGAAATGGCAAAGATGCTTGAGGGGGCCAAAGGGGTTGATGGTGCTGCCCGCTGCAAAACCCGTAACGTTGCCCTTCTTGTCCTGATGTTTGATACCGGACTCAGGGCGGGAGAGGTCGCCTCCCTCAAGGTCTCCTCTGTGGATTGGGAGATGGGCGTGGTGAAGGTGGAAGACGGCAAGGTGGGC
This sequence comes from Deinococcus sp. HSC-46F16, assembly GCF_024171495.1. Lineage (NCBI taxonomy): Bacteria > Thermotogati > Deinococcota > Deinococci > Deinococcales > Deinococcaceae > Deinococcus > Deinococcus sp. HSC-46F16. The sequence continues at coordinate 233,034 of NZ_JALJZW010000005.1, read as the reverse complement.
GTCCGGTTTGTCACGGTGGGCCGGAAAACCCTCCGGATACTTAAGAGGTACGTTACCCATGAGAGGAAGGGCAGTAGCCAAGCCCTTTTCCTGACCATCTCCCGCAAGCCCATGAGTGCCCGCCAAATCAGCCAACTCATCCTCAGGATTTCCCAGCGTTCCGGGATTGGCTGGGATGTTCGGGCGCACCGTCTCCGCCACTCCTACAGTTGCGCCTACCTCCGGGCAGGGGGTGAGGTGTTCAGTCTCATGCGCCAGTTGGGACACAAGCGGCTGGAAACGACGGCCAAGTACATCCATTGGACGCCTGAGGGGTTGCAGGAAGCTAACGAGCGGTTTTCCCCCATGAGTAGAATCGTTCTCCCTGGTTAGGAACACAAGGCATTGGAATAGATCTTATCCCCCCATTAGGGGGTACAACATTCCTGCTTGCTTTTCGATTTGGTCACCTTAATATTAGTTATGAGAATGAAATATTGCTTTTTAATAGCTACTTTGTTGTCGTTTCAAACAACAACGGCCTTTGCAGGGCCTGGAGCGACCACCTCTTCAATAGCTTGGTGTGATAAAGCTATGAGCCTCAGCAACAAAGATGTGGTGCAGATGTGGAGTAGCTATGGCACAAAGGACTGGACCTTTAAGTGGGAGGACCCTGCTGGGACTAGATACCTACCCTGGGAGTGGAAGAAGGGGAGGGACTATCGTGATATAAATACATTGGTAAATTTCTTATGGAACAAGTTTACAGATGGTAGTCCACTCGTGCCATTAGATAATGGGTATTATTTTTTAAATGGCTCAAAAGTGCATGTGTTTATAGCGCATCGCCCTTACAATGGCGTAGCCAGAGAGCAAGCCATGACTATGATTATTAGGGATCTGGGAAAGTCCGCTTATGTATGCGAAGGTCTTGGAACAGTTCTAAAAATACCCAACCCTCCTATGCGGCCTTGACTAAACTAAGGGATGACCCAACTTTCAGTTAGTGTCTTCAAAACAGGATCTCTTACAAACCCCGCCGACTTAAGGCGGGGTTTGTAGATTTAAAGTCAAAATACTTTGTAACAGTTTAGATACGACCGTATCCATTGTGTTACACTTCGCCCATGACCTCAAAGGCCGTCATCTACTACCGAGTGAGCAGGGAGAAGCAAGCTCAGAGTGGCTTGGGGCTAGAAGCTCAGGCAGCAGCAGTAACGGCCTTTGTGAAGCAGCGTGGGTTAGAGACGGTGGCGGAGTACACCGAGGTGGAGACGGGTACCAGCAAGAAGCGCCGCACCGAGATTTTTAAGGCGATTGAACATGCTCAGCGGGAAGGAGCCATTCTCCTTATCGCCAAGCTGGACAGGCTCTCCCGCAATCTTCATTTCGTGTCCGGGTTGCTGGAATCCGGGGTGCGATTCACCGCTGTTGATATGCCAGAGGCCAATAACCTCACCATTCAGCTTCTTGCGGTCATGGCAGAACATGAGGCCAGGGCGATTAGCACCCGCACCAAGGAAGCTCTCAAAGCAGCCAAGGCCCGTGGCGTCCGTCTCGGCTCTCCTAAGCCCATGGTGGAAGAGGTGAGGGTCAAGGGCCGGGAAGAGGTCAGCAAACGCTTCAAAGACGCTTACAGGCGGAACTACGGGTATATCCAGCTTATGAGGGAGAGCGGCTTGTCTCTCCGGGAGATTGCGGCCCGCCTGAATGCTGAGGGCCACAGCACTCGCTCCGGTACCCAATGGGGGCCTGTACAGGTCAGCAGGGTGCTAACCAAATTGGCAGGATGAAAAAAGGGCGGTCAAATCCGCCCTTACTTCTTCTTGTGCTCTAGCTGTGTCATGACAGAGTGATTTCCTCGCCTCTGATAAGTGGCTTTGTACTCTTCGTAGGGGTCGCTATACGTTACCTCTTGTTTAACGGGCTTACCATTCTTGTCTGTTTTTACCTTGTTTTTCGTAATTTCCATTCTAAAAGTCTCCTTGATTCCAACTCTAAAAATTAGGTGTGCGGGTGGACAACCTCAATGTATGTCATAACAAACACTAGCATTTCAACCGAGTCCAAGAGCGTCTAGGAAGGTATTTCTTCCCCATCATACCCTTCCACTCTAGGTAAGTACCGACCATCACATCGTACTCTTCCGAATTAATACTTCTATCCTTGGGGTTGATGACGCTCTTGGACATATAGCGCACCAGACCAAAGTAGTCATAGACCAGCGTCTCTGCTTTGAGAGGAGTACCTACCTGCCTACCCGAGATAATGTGGGCGTGTGCTCCAGTGTAAGCAGATAGCTCTAGGCCAGCAGTGTAAGGACCATTAACAATTCTACCGAGACGCTTCTTCACCTTGCCAACCGTATCAGGGTTAAAAATGGCATCATAAGCTCCCCAAGAGGGATACAGGTCGCTTAGTGGAAGAGTGTAGAAGTAGGCATCATCTCCCAGAACACTTTTGAGCCTGTGAGCATAGGAGTTAAGATTTCTCTCCTTAGCTGCGGCCTTAGCTTCCCTATTGTCATAAGCGATAGGTGGATAGCCCTGTTTAATCTCGCCTGTGGATGTATCTACATAGGTATTACTATCCTTGTAATCCCTGGCTAGAATCAGCCTTTTCTCTCTTTGCGGGAGTTTTATTGAACTGTTTGTATTTTTATAGTATACTCTATCCATAACTAAGTTCAACTAGAGGAGGGGTTGCCGCCCCTCCTTTTCCATTTTCTCTAGCCTATTAATCTCCTTTCAACAATAGTCCTCACTGCTTCGGGGCTTATGCGGTAATTCCTATCCCCTATTCTCACAGCATTAATCACACCGTCTTTAATAAGTCTGTATACGAGCGTAGTGGAGACGTTAAATTTCTCTGCAAACTCCGCCACTGAAATATATCTTTCGTCCATGTTAACCTCTATTGCTTTCTCTAAGAAAGCTATATACAAAGGTTACCACTGTTGCTTGACTATCTCAAAGATGGTGGTCAAGAAACACAGAGGTATATTTCTAAGATTTGGGGCGTGTAAATTCCGCTTAGCCGACTTGCTTAAGCTCGCAGACAGTAATTTGCTCAGACTAGAGGCATATAAGGAATTACCACAGACCGAGAAGCATAAGACTGGTGCTCACGCCTTGACTTCTACTTGCATAAATGCAGTTTAGCAGACAGTTAAGTTAGAACCATGAGGACGTAGGTCAAGCATTCCGTCAGTGAGCCGGAAAACTAGTCCTCATCATCCCTATCTGCGCAGAACGACATTTCCACGATTACGCAAATAACGTATATTCTTCTCATTAATTCCCCTGATTTCACAGGATTCTCATCAAACTGCGCTAATATCTGTTCTAGGGGCACAAGTTTATACAGCTAATCATGTCCCGACTGAATTGGAGATTTATGGGAAAAATAAAGCAGTTTTTAGAAGAGTATGGGGAACCGTTGGACAGGTTTGAAGGTGACATGGAAGTAGAGCGGGCGACTTTTGCGGAGTCGCCCATAGTGACTCATGGATGCCCTTTAGAAGCTCAAGCAGGGGCACCCGCTCAGCTTGAGGGTCAATCCAGCCATGCCAGCAACTTAGAGGTTTAGTGCTCAGTCATCGCCAAACAGAGAGGGAGCGTTGCCCTTCTTCGTTTGGCGTTGAAGGGTTTTCACCTCTTGGCGTTCAAAGCTCATGTTGGCAGAGCCGTGGGGAATCTCAGGGCGCTTGCCCTCTAGGATTTCTTGCACCGTGAGCAACTGAATTTTGGGGTAGCTCTTGGCTCCATACTTGTACGTTCCGGCCTTGGCTGCCTCATCCTTCATGCCTTTAGTCGGCTCGTCTATGGTGATGAATACGCCGATGGCGGCACTCTCCCGCTGGACTGTGCCCACGAGATCACGCACCATGGCGGGGTTAAGATTCTTGCCGCCCTTGACGCTCACGATGACTTTTTCCAGCTTCTCCCCGGCTGGAGTACGGAAAAACATCTGGCCGTCAATCCCCGTGTCCCCGCCCTTCTTCCCCTTCTTGTTGCTGGCCGTGGCTCCGTAGGGTTGTGCCCCAGCAAGCCCCACAATCCAAAACTGAAACTGGAACGGGTCACGCTCAAAGAGGTAACGGGCGGCTCCCACATCCCGAGGGGTCCCCTCAACCTGAAAGTCTTTTCCGGGCTTGAGGCCAAAGTCACGCTCTAGGCGGGCCGTCATGAGGGCGACAGAGAGATGGGTAATGTCTATGCCCCGCCACTGCCTCCCAAGCTTCTGAGCGGCAGCTACGGCGGTTCCACAGCCACAAAAGGGGTCAAGTACCACGTCGCCCGGATTGGAAGAGACTGAGATGATGCGCTCAAGTAAGGCGACAGGCTTTTGGGTGGGATAGCCTAGCCGCTCTGCGGCCTGGGAATTGACTGGGGGAATGTCAGTAATTACATCTTGAACAGGCACACCTTCCGCAAGGTAGCGGCGAAATCTGGGAAAGCCCGGTTGTCCACCTCTGCCTTTCGTTGGCCAGTAGATGTAACCGTGACTATCTAGGAGGTCTAGCTTCGCCTGCGTACTCATGGAGGTGGCTGTTTCCTCTCCCACAAGCCCTTTCATCACCTCTCGGCTTACTGCCCAATGTCTACCCTTTGCGGTCGGGTCCACACCTTTCCACGGTGCCCCAGAGTCTCCCTGCCGTATGCCAGCCGCCGTCAGGTTGTCAAGCTGAAACCTGCCCTTGGCGTCAGCATTTTTATACTTGCTGTTGACGTAGGATTCATCAAATTTTTGGTAGACCGGATTCCACACAGCCTGCTTTGAGGCACCGTAGAAGAGGATGGTGTCATGCACGTCTCCCCATCGTTTTGAACCACTATGGGCACTCGTCCTCTTCCAGATGATTTCATTCCTGAAGTTGGCAGCCCCGAACAGAATGTCCAGAACCATCTTGAGGTAATGGCTCGCCACAGGGTCACAATGGAGATACAAACTCCCAGAAGGCTTCAAAACTCGCCTAAGCTCGTTCAGGCGCTCCGCCATTGAGACGAGGTAAGCGGAGAGGTCATTTTTCTGAAGTGTTCCGACAATGAGATACAGAAGCTCAGCCAGCTTGCCGTTCTTGGCCATGATGCGGTCTAGGGCATGTTCAGACTCCAAGGTCCAATGCCATGTGTCCTCAAAGGCAAGAATCTGAGCCGTCGCCCCGTCATCCTTATTGTGCTCTCGGAAAATGACGTTGTAGTCAACTTTTGAGTTGAAGGGGGGGTCAAGGTAGATGAGGTCTACCGACTCGTCTGGGAAATGCTCTGCCAGCACCTCTAGGTTGTCCCCGTAGTAGAGCGTGTTCACTGCGGCCAGCCTACCAAGGGGTCTCTGACGGTGGGGGCACAAATGGGGGGTGTTTTCCCGTGACTTGTGCTCTCTGGTATACTTCTGCCGGAGTACGGGGTCAGAGTTTTGCCGTACCAGTGGGAGTTTTTCAGCGGACCTTTTTGCTTCACCAAGGAGTACAAGAAAGTGCGGCTGGAGTTCTACCAGCCCGAGTTCTACGAGTGGGCGCGGGAGAATCTGGGCACGGAGGCTTGAGGGAGGGGGAAGGGGGGAAGGGCGCTGCGGCTTTCGCTTCAGCGCCCTTCCCCCTTCCCTTTTTTCCCCTGGCCCCTACCCGCCGACCACCGTGCCGCCGTTGGGGTGCAGCACCTGCCCGGAGAAGTACGAGGAATCGTCCGACGCCAGGAACACGTAGGCGGGCGCGACCTCGGCGGGCTGGCCGGGGCGGCCCAGCGGAGTCTCACCCCAGTCGCTCGCCAGCTTGTCCTCGCTGATGGTGGCGGGAATCAGGGGCGTCCAGATCGGGCCGGGGGCCACGGCGTTCACGCGAATCTTCTTTTCCGCGAGGTTCTGGCTGAGGCTGCGGGTAAAAGCCACGATGGCTCCCTTGGTCGAGGCGTAGTCCATCAGCTCGGGGCTGCCCTTGTAGGCGGTGATGCTGGTCGTGTTGATGATGGACGCGCCCTCTCCAAGGTGCGGCAGCGCGGCCTGGGTCAGGTAGAACATCCCGAAGATGTTGGTGCGGAAGGTGCGCTCCAGTTGCTCGGGGGTGATGTCGGTGAGTTCTTTCTGCTCGTGCTGTTCGGCGGCGTTGTTCACCAGAATGTCGAGCTTGCCGAACTGCCCCAGCGTCTGCTCGACCGCCTGCCGGGCAAAGGCCACGTCGCCGATGTCGCCCGCGATGGCGAGTGCCCGGCGGCCCTCGGCCTCCACCATCGCCACGGTGTCCTGCGCGTCTTGGTGTTCGTCGAGGTACAGGATCGCCACGTCGGCTCCCTCGCGGGCGAAGTGGACGGCCACCGCCCGCCCGATGCCGCTGTCGCCGCCGGTGATCAGGGCGACCTTGCCTTCCAGCTTGCCGCTGCCCCGGTAGTCCTCGCGAATGGTGATCGGCTGGACCTCCATCTCGGCCTCGCTGCCGGGCTGGGTGCCCTGCGTCTCGACGGGCGTTTCCTGCGGGTAGTCCTCGGTGGAGGCGGTTTCGGGCTGGACCTTGGCCGGATTCTTGTCGTGGTCGGTCATGGCCTGACTTTTCCATCCCCTTTCCCCGCCCTCCCCGCCCCAGCTCACAAGCTTGAGGAGGCGTGAAGGACGCGTCCGCTCTAGACTCGCCGCATGACCACGGCGCTGGTGCTGATCGTGATCTCGCTCGCGGGGGCGGGGGTGCTGCTGCTCACGCGGCGGGGCGGAACCTTTTCGGCTGCCCGTGGTCGGGGAGCCGAGGACGCCCTGTTGCGGCAACTGCTGGGCATGACGCTGGGCAACCGTGCCGCCATCGAGCGGGCGGTGATCGCCCGGCAGCGCCAGTTTCCCCGCGCCAGCCGCACCGAACTGCTGCGGATGGTCCTCGACGAGTACCGCCGCGACCACGCCCGCGACTGAACGCCAAAGCGCCCGCCTCCTGGGCAGGAAGCGGACGCCGAAGGCTGTCGGGGGGTTAGCGGGCTAACACGTCCCTGACCGTCTTCACCACGTTCTCCACGCTGAAGCCGAACTTCTCGAACAGCACCTTGGCGGGCGCCGAGGCCCCGAAAGTGTCCATGCCGATCACGGCCCCCTCAGAGCCCACCCACTCGTACCAGGGCGACTTGCTTGCGGCTTCGATGGCAACGCGGGGTACACCGGGGGTTAGCACCGAGTCGCGGTACCCGCGCTCCTGCTCGCGGAAGATTTCCATGCAGGGCATTGAGACGACGCGGGCCTGCGTCCCCTCCGACCCCAGCGCCTCCGCCGCGTCCAGCGCGAGGCTGACCTCGGAGCCGGAGGCGATCAGCACCACTGCCGCGTTCTCAGCGTCGCGGACCACGTAGGCGCCCTTTTTCACGCCTTCCGGGTTGGCGGGCAGGATGGGGAGGTCCTGGCGCGAGAGGGCCAGCGCGGTCGGCCCCTTGCCGTACTCCAGCGCCATCTGCCACGCGGTCGCCGTCTCGTTGGCGTCGGCGGGGCGGATGACGTGGGCGCCGGGGACGGCCCGCAGCATGGCGAGTTGCTCGATAGGCTGGTGGGTGGGGCCGTCTTCCCCCAGACCGATGGAGTCGTGGGTCAGCACGTAGGTCACGGGCTGCATCTGGATCGCGGAGAGGCGGAAGGCGGGCTTGAGGTAATCCGCGAACACCAGGAAGGTGCCCACGAGGGGACGCGGCCCGCCGTACAGCGCGAGGCCGTTGGCGGCGGCGGCCATGCCGAACTCGCGCACGCCGAAGTAGACGTTGCGGCCCTCGTAATGACCCGGCAGGAATTCGCCGCCGTCCTTGATGGTGGTCTTGGTGCTGCCGGAAAGGTCCGCGCTCCCGCCCATCAGGCCCGGAACCACCTTTGCCAGCGCGTTGATGACCTCGCCGCTGGCGTTGCGGGTGGCGACGGCCTTGCTGCCGGGTTCGTAGGTGGGGAGCGCGTCCGCGAGGTTCTCCGGCAGGTCCCGCCTGAGCAGGCCCATCACCTCGGCGGCGAGGTCGGGGTATTCCTGCCCGTAGCGGTCGAGGAGGGCCTGCCACTCTGCCTCCTGCGCGGCGCCGCGCCCCCTGGCGTCCATGTGGGCCTTGACCTCGTCCAGCACGGTGAAGGGCGGGAAGTTCCAGCCCAGCGCCTGCTTGGTCGCGGCCACGCCCTCCTCGCCCAGCGGCTCGCCGTGCGCCTTGCTGGTGCCCGCCCGGGGGCTACCGAAGCCGATCACGGTGCGCACTTGGATCAGGGTAGGCTGGTCCGTGTGCTCGCGGGCCTGCTGGATGGCGGCCTCGATCTCAGCGAGGTTCTCGCCGTCCTCCACGCGCAGCACCTGCCAGCCGTAGGCGCGGAAACGGGCGGCGGTGTCTTCGGACTCGGCCTTCTCGGTGGCGGTGTCGAGCTGCACCGCGTTGTCGTCGTGGAGCCAGATCAGCTTGCCGAGCTTGAGGTGCCCGGCGAGCGCGGCGGCCTCGTGGTTGATGCCTTCCTGAAGGTCGCCGTCACCCAGGATGGAATAGACGTGGTTGTCGAAGATCGGGAACTGGGGGCGGTTGTAGCGGGCGGCGAGGTGCGCCTCGGCCATCGCCATGCCCACCGTCATCGCCGCGCCCTGTCCCAGCGGCCCGGTGGTCGCGTCGAGGCCGGGGGTGTGAAAGAACTCGGGGTGGCCGGGCGTCTTGCTGCCCCACTGCCGGAAGCGCAGGATGTCGTCGAGCGGCATGTCGTACCCGGTGAGGTGCAGCAGCGAGTAGATCAGCATGGAGGCGTGCCCCGCCGACAGCACGAAGCGGTCGCGTCCGGCCCACTCGGGGTTCTGCGGGTTGTGGCGCAGGAAACGCTGCCACAGCACGTAGGCCATCGGGGAGGCGCCGAGGGGGGCGCCGGGGTGGCCGCTGTTGGCCGCCTGCACCGCGTCGATGGCGAGCGTGCGCATGGTGGTGATGCTCAGGCGATCCAGGTCCTGTCCCTGTCGTTCGGCGGTCATGGGGCGCAGTGTACCGGGCGCGTGCGGGGAACAAAGGACACGCCCCCACCTGCCACGAGGTAAGGGGCGTGATCGAAGGGCAACTTCGGGGCCTGAAGGCTCCATCCGGTCCGGGGAACAAGCACACCGACGGCGCTTCCATTCCGGTGAAAACAGAATACGCTCCGGCCGTAATCTTGTCAAGCCATTCCGTGAATGTGAGCTCGCCATGAATTGCAGTGCTTCTGTCCGGAGTCGCGCTGGGGCACGCAAAGGCTGAGGTCGGTTCGGCGCATATGCACCCCTAAGCCATCCGGCGTATGCCTGAGATTCGCCTCTGGACCGGGGAGGGGAAAGGATGGGAGCGTGACCGACACCGCCCCTCCCCTGCACCTCCGCCCCTTTCAGCAGGCCGACGCGCCCGCTGTGGCCGACCTCGTGACCCGCAGCGTGCGGGGGCTGTGGACCTACCGCCCGGAGCACTTCCGCGAGAGCACGCGGCCTGAGCAGCAGCGCCTCGTGGCCGTGCAAGGCGGCGAGGTCGTGGCGACCGCGCACCTCTCGCTCTTCGGGGACAGCGCTCCGGACGCGCTGCGGCTGGACCTCGCGGGGGAAGGGGCGGCGTTCAGCCCCCTTTATCTCGCCTTGCTGGCCGAGTGGCCCGCCGAGTACACCCGGCTGCTGGGCGTGACCCGTGAGGACTTCTCCGAGAAGATGACTTTTTTCGCGGCGGCAGGCTTTCGCAACGCCTGGCAGTCGTGGGGAGCACACCTCGACCTGAGCGCGTGGGACCCCGAGCGGTTCCGGGCACTGGAGGAACGCCTCTTTCTGGAGGGTTATGAGGTCGAGCGCTGGCGCATGGACGCGCCGGAGGCCGAGTGGCAGGCCCTGTATGCCCTGCACCGCCAGGGAGAGGCCGACGTGCCGCGCAACCCGACGACCATGACCGCGCCCCTGGACCTGCCCGCCCTGCGGGAGGTGATGGCCCGCGAAGAGGCCGTCTTCGTGGTGCGGCGCCGGGGGGAGGTGGTGGCGCTGACCCGCCTGACGCTGCCGCAGCACCGCACCCTTCAGGGCACGGCCGAAGTCTCCAGCGACCTCACCGCCACCCACCCCTCGCACCGGGGCCGGGGCCTCGCCACGCTGGTCAAGGCGCACGCGCTGGCCTGGGCCAAGTCGCAGGGCTACACCCGTGCCGGGACCGGGGGCGCTGTCCTGAATCTGCCGATGCTGCGCGTGAATACCCGGCTGGGTTACGTCCCTGAGGCGATGTGGGTGACGTGGGAGAGGAAGCTGAGAAGCTCGGACATGACCGTCAGAAAATGTTCAGAGCGTTAATGCTAAATTAAGCGCATGTCACAGTTGACGATGGAGGAGCTGGCCTCCTACTTCTTCTACGCGCAGGGCAACGAGGGGCCGTACACCCTCCATGACTTTGTGCGCCTGATTGACGACCTGGGCCTGGGCCGCGCCAACGAGGTGCGCGAGGACGTGGTGCGTCAGATCGCGGGCGGGCGGCGCCTCCCCGTGATTCGCGCCGAACTGGTCGCCTGAATCTCAAAGCGAATGGGGAAGGCAAGCTCCTTCCCCTCCGAATCAGGCTCCACGCCCACCACCGGGCGCGGGGTCTATTTTTTGGGCTTCTCCTCCGGCAAGCCGCCCGCCTGCTCGAACTCGGCCCGGAGGTCGCGCAGGGACTTGGCAGGCTTGCTCCGGGGGTCGCCGGGCAGCGTGCGGGCGAAGAATTCCAGCGCGTCGGGATAGCCGTCGGCGTCCGCGTCGGCCTCTCGCGCCAGGACCGAGCGCAGCACGGTGCGGAAGCTGGCCTGCGGTTGGGCGCGGAACTCGGCCTGAAGGCTCTGGCCGAACGGGTTCCAGCCCTTGCCCCCCTGCGGCTGGGTGTGGCAGGTCACGCAGGGCATCACCTTGCCGGAAAGTTGCCACAGCGGGTCGTCCTTGTCGTGGCCGAGGAAGCGGGCGGCCTCCACCCGGTATTTGGGCAGGGCCAACGCCGCTGGGGCCGAAAGCAGGACCAGCCCGGCGAGCAGGGCACCGCCCAGCCGGGCGCCGTCCCCCCTCACGCCACCCATCCCGGCCCCGCGAAGTCGCCGCGCAGGATGTCGCGGGCATTCAGGCCCAGCCAGTGCGTCAGCGCCCCCGCATACACGCCCCGGAAGTCCTGCTTGTAGCGGATATCCCCGTCCGCGAGGTTTTCGAGGTCGGGGCTGTCGCCGTGAACGCCGCCCTTCACGCCCTTGCCCAGCGCGAACATCACGCTGCCCTGGCCGTGGTCGGTGCCCGCGCTGGCGTTCTCGGCCACCCGGCGGCCGAACTCGGAAAAGCCCATCACGATCACCCGGTCCGCGAGGCCCTGCGCCTCCAGGTCGGCCTGGAACGCCGCGAGGCCGGAGGCGAGGGTCGCCAGCAGCTCGTCCTGCTCGGCCCGCTGGCCCGCATGGGTGTCGAAGCCGCCGAGGCTCACGTACAGCACCCGCTGCCCGGTTCCGGCAGCGATCAGGCGGGCGGCGTCTTGCAGGTTCAGCCCGAAGCGGCCCTCCGGGTACTTCGCGCCGGGGCGGTACTTCGCCACGTTCGCCTGCACCTCCCGCGTGTTCGCCACCATCTGCCGGGCGGCGCGGCCCAGATAGTCGGCCTCGCCCTCGCGGGGGAGGGTCAGCAGCCGCTCGAAGGCCCCGTCCAGCCCCGCCGGGAGCCTCACCTGAAAGCCGTCCACCCGGTCGATGGAGGGCAGGCTGAAGTCGGAAGCCCGCAGCGCCTGCGGGGTGGTGCCGCCGAGGTTGGACGCGCAGAAGGGGTCCCCGATCTTCTCGGCGACCCGCCCGATCCAGCCTTCCGCCTGCGCCTGCGTGGGGTCGGCGGTGTGCCAGATCGCCATGGAGGCGAAGTGGGAGCGGTTGGGGTTGGGATAGCCCACGTTCTCCATCCAGGCGAGGTGGCCGCTCTCCCACAGGGGCATCAGGGGCTTGAGGGAAGGATGCATCCCCAGGTCGTCAGTGAGGGTCAGCACGTCCTTTTTCGGGATGGCGATATTGGGACGGGCAGCGTAGTAGGCCCCGTTGGAGTAGGGCACCAGCGTGTTCAGGCCGTCATTGCCCCCGGTAAGCTGGATCACCACCAGGGTCTTGCCGCCCGCAGCGGGCTGGGTCGCTGCCTGCGCCGCTGCACGAGCGAGAAAACCGGGCATCCCGCTGGTGGCGGCCACCGCGAGGGCGGAGTATTTCAGAAAGTCGCGTCGGTCCACGGTCATGGTCACCTCTGGGGCCACTTGAGTCGGGTCACGGGGAGCCTCAGGCCAGCCCGAATTCGGGGCTGATCAGGGTCAGGTACAGGCGCTGCTTGGGGTTCAGTCCCCCGGTGACAGCGGCCAGCGGCGAGCGTTCGGTGCCCAGCAGGGCGAGGTCGGAGGGTTGCGCTTCCAGCTTCGGCGCGGTGCCTGCGGTGGTGAGCGAGGCCGCGACCTGCATCCGCAGCAGCAGGGTGGTGTCGTTGATCCACTCGCGGCCCCCGTCCCAGCCCTTCACGGTGTCGGGTTCGAGGAGAAGCTGGCCCATCCGTCCGGCGGTCTGCGCGAGCGTCAGAATCTGCTTGGCCTCCAGCTTCGGCTGGCCCAGGGTCCGCACCGCCCCCACCAGGAAAGCCACCGGACTCCGGATGATCGCGGCGCGGCGGCTGTAGAAGTGCTCGCTGGCGAGGAGTTCTTCCAGCACCGCGCGGACATTGCCGTTCGTGCGGCGGAAGGTGTCGGCGCTCGCCGCCACCGCTGCCGCGTCCGGCTCGTCCGCGACAAGGGCGCGGTGCAGCTTGCGGGCGACAAAAGTGGCCGTTGCGGGATGGCCCGCCGCGATGCGAATCACGTCCTCCCCGTTCAGGTTGCCGCTCTGGCCCAGGTAGGTCTTGCGTCCATTGTCGTGCTGGCCGGGCCGGAAGACGAAGCGGGCGTCTTGCAGGAAGTTCTGGTTGCCGCGCCCGCCGTCGAAGGTCCAGCCCGTCAGGGCGCGGGCACCCTCGCGCACGTCGTCCTCGGTGTAGGGGCCGATGCCGGTCGTGAACAGTTCCAGCAACTCGCGGCTGAAGTTCTCGTTGGGCCGCCCCTTGCGGTTCTGGTCGTTGTCGAGGTACCGCAGCATGGCGGGCGACTGCGCGACCTCCAGCGTGAAGCGGGCGAAGTCGGTCGTGGCCGCGTGACGGCGCAGCAGGCCGAGGTAGCCCGCGAGCATGGGCACGTTCCGCACCTTGTCGGTGCCGATCACGAAATGGTTGCTCCAGGTCAGGGCCAGCAGTTCGCGCAGGGGGTGGGGGCCGTACAGCAGTTCAAAGAGCCACGCCGCCCGCGTGAGCTGAATCCCCGCGCCGGGTGTGGCGGCCCTGGAGGGGTCGAAGGGGTTGCCGGGGGCGCGGTCGTCGCCAAACGAGAGGAGGTCGCGGGCCACCTCGCGGGCGGGACGATTCGCCAGCGCACGAATCTGGGCATCTGTCGCGCCGAAAGCCGTGCGGCGCAGCAGGTGGGCGGCGTCCTCGGCGGTGAGCTTGCGGGAGAGGGGGGGCAGGGGCATGATTACCTCTTGGAGTCGGGGGCGGGCAGGAAAGTTCCCAAGGGCGTCTCGTCCACTTCACGGATGGCGGAGAGCGCGTTTCTCAGCGGCCCGCCCGGCAGGTTCCCCACCAGCCACACGAAGCGCCCGCCCACCCGCCGCGAGGCCACCCCCGGCGCGGCCCGGACGTTGCGGGGCGCGACGACCAGCGCGAGGACGTTGATCCCGTCGCTCAGCGAGACGGTCACGCCGCCCCCCGCACGCGGCTCGGCCGAGACGGGCACAAAGCCAGGGGGAAAGCGCAGGCCGGGCAGCGCGGCCAGGACCGCTCCCCGCAGGCCCTCGGGGATGGGCGGCAGCTCCGTTTGCACCCGCACGGGCTGGGGCAGCACCCGCGTCAGGGCGGCGCGGCGGGCCAGGGTGCCGTCGGGCATCCGTTCCTCGTAGGCGAGGGGCACGTTCCAGGCGCGGTCAATCCACAGGGTCCAGCGGGCGGCCTGCCCCACCTTGGGAGTGAGGTCATAGCGGGTGACCTCGCGGCCCGCGATGGAAGCGGGGGCATCCTGGCGGGTCACGTTGAAGTGGCGGGCCAGCAGCGCGGGGCGAGAGGGAACCACCGGAAGCCGGGCTGCCATTCGGGTGGGCACTGCGCGGGGGGGAAAGTACACGCTGACCTCCGCCTCGCCCCGTGCGGCCAGCGTGCGCGACTGGCGCAGGGCCGCCGCGAGGTCGTCTGCGGCGGCGGCCTGGGCCGGGACGCTCAGGGCCAGCGCGAGGGCGAGTGCCCGGTTCACCAGCCCTCCCCCAGCGTGCCCTGATACACGTCGTAGGCGGCACTGGCGGGCAGGGCGGGCGTGGGCCGCAGCACCAGCACTCCGGCGAGGACAGCGGCCACGGCCAGCAGCGGGGGCCAGAGGGGGGTGCGGCGGGCGGGTGGGAGCAGCGCCGCCCGGTGCCGGGCCAGGAAGCGGTCAGCGGCTCCCGTGTCGGCAGATGTCTCGGCACGGGCCTGGGCGAGGAGGAAGTCGAGGTCGGCGTCGGTCATGGTGGGGGCTCCAGTTCTCGGGGTCATGGGGTCACGCCTACGGCGCTCAGCAGCTCGCGCAGGGCCGCGCGGCCCCGGCTCAAGCGGCTTTTCACGGTGCCCACCTCCACCCCCAGCACCCCGGCGATCTCGGCGTAGTCCAGCCCGCCGAGTTCGCGCAGGGTCACGGCGTCGCGCTGTTCGGGGGGTAACCGGGACAACGCCCACGCGAGGCGGGCACGCAGGTCGGCCTGCTCGCCCGCGCGGGCGGGGTTGTGGGGGGCGGTGGGTTCGGGGGCCTCGTCCAGGGGCAGGGCGGAACGGACAGCCAGCGCCTTGTGGCAGGCATTCAGGGTGATGCGGTGCAGCCAGGTCGTGAATTGCGCCTCCCGGCGAAAGCCTTGGGCGCTGCGGTACACACTTACCCACACCTCCTGCAACACGTCGTCGGCGCTGCCCGGCCCCACCATCCCCGAGGCGAGGCGGTGCAGCCGGGACGAATGCCGCCGCACGAGCACCTCGAAGGCCGCTTCCCGGTGGGGACCGGGGTGCGCGGCGAGGGGCACAAGCTGCTCGTCGGGGAGGGAATTCAAGGCCACCTCACAGGGTAGGAGGCGGGAAGGGGCCAAAAAGTTCCCGCAGGGATGGGGGGGGTTTGCCCCCTTGAATCTTAATTTTTGGCCTGCCTAAACTTGGGCATGACGGCCCGCCTCCTCTCCCCCTCCGCCGAGGATTACCTCAAACACCTGTACGTGCTGGGACAGGACGGCAAGGTCAACACGCAGGCCCTGGCGGACGCGCTGGGCGTGGTCCCGGCCAGTGCCACGGGGATGCTCCGCAAGCTGAGTGAGCAGGGCCTCGTCGCGCACGCGCCGTACCAGGGTGCCCGCCTGACCGCCGAGGGCGAGCGGGTGGCGCTGGAGGTCCTGCGGCACCACCGATTGCTGGAACTGTTCCTCCACCGGGCGCTGGGCGTGCCGCTCGACGAGGTGCACGAGGAGGCCGAGCGGCTGGAACATGCGCTGTCCGAACGGCTCGAAGCCCGCATCGCCGCGTGGCTGGGCGACCCCACCCACGACCCGCACGGGGACCCCATTCCGACGGTGCGGGGCGAGGTCCCCACCCGCGCCGAGCGCCGACTCTCGCAGCTCGCGCCGGGCGAGGCCGCGACCGTCGCCCGCGTGCCCGACGGCGACCCGGCGGGGCTGCGGGCGCTGGTGGCGGCGGGGCTGACGCCAGGGGCGGCCCTGACCCTCACGCGGGTGGACGCGGCGCTGGGCACGCTGACCGTGACGCTGGCGGGCGGCCCCCTCACCCTCGCGCTGGGCGTGGCCGCGCAGGTGCAGGTGCATGGGGGGGCGGAATGAAGCGTGGCCTCCTGCTCCTCGCCGCGCTGGGCCTGGGCGCCTGTGCCCCCTCCCCCACCACCCCGGACGACGGGCGGGTGCAGGTCGTGACCACCGTGAACATGCTGAGTGACCTCGCGGCGGTGATCGGGGGCGAGCGGGTGCGGGTCACCGGGCTGATGGGGCCGGGGGTGGACCCCCACCTCTACAAAGCGTCGGCAGGCGACGTGCGGCGGCTGGCGGGAGCGGACCTCGTGCTGTACGGGGGGCTGCACCTGGAAGGAAAGATGGTGGATGTGCTGCACGCGCTGAATACGCGCACGCCCAGCGTGGCCCTGTTTGAGACGCTGCCGCGTGACCGCCTGCTGGGACCCGCCGGAGCGCCCGACCCCCACATCTGGTTTGACCCCACCCTGTGGGCGGGGGTGGCGCGGGGGGCCGCCAAGGCCCTGACGCGGGTGGACCCTGACGGGCGCGAGGTCTACGCGGCCAACCTGACCCGCTACCTGGGCGAATTGGAGGAGCTGGACCGCTGGACCGCCGCGCAGTTCCGCACGGTGCCCGAGCGGCAGCGGGTCCTCGTGACCGCGCACGACGCCTTCAACTACATGGCACGGCGGTACGGGGTGGAGGTGCAGGGGGTCCAAGGGATCAGCACGGTCGCGGAGGCGGGAGGGCAACGGGTGCGGGCACTGGCGGCGTTTCTGGACGAGCGGGACATCCGTGCCGTGTTCGTCGAATCCACCGTCTCGCCCCGCACGGTGGAGGCGGTGCGCGAGGCGGCGCGGGCACGGGGGCACGCGGTTGAACTCGGCGGCTCCCTCTACGCGGACGCGGCGGGTGACCCCGGCACGCCGGAAGGCACCTACCTGGGAATGGTGCGGCACAACGTCACCACCATCGTGGAGGGGCTGCGATGACGGTCACCGTACCGGGCACCGCCTCCGCGACCCACGCACCTGCCGCGCCCCCGCTGGCCCTGCGCGGCCTGAGCGTGGCCTACTTCGAGGACCCCGCCGTCTGGGACGTGTCCTTCGAGGTCCCTGCCGCCTCGCTGACCGCCATCATCGGGCCGAACGGGGCGGGCAAAAGCACGCTGCTGAAGGCCGCGCTGGGACTGGTTCCCCAGCTGGCGGGCGAGGCAGTCTTCTTCGGTGCGCCGCTCTCACGGGTGCGGCGGCGGGTGGCCTACGTGCCGCAGCGGACCAGCGTGGACTGGGATTTCCCGGCGAGTGCCCTGGACGTGGTGACGATGGGCCTGTATGGACGCCTGGGCTGGCTGCGCCGTCCGGGGCGGCGCGAGCGGGCGCAGGCACTGGCGTGTCTGGAACGGGTGGGCATGGCCGACTTCGCGGGGCGGCAGATCAGCGAGCTGTCGGGGGGGCAGCAGCAGCGCGTGTTCCTGGCGCGGGCGCTCGCGCAGGAGGCCGACCTCACCTTCATGGACGAACCCTTCGCGGGGGTGGACGCGGTGACCGAGCGGGCCATCGTGGACGTGCTGCGCGAGTTGCGCGGGCAGGGGCGCTCGGTGGTCGTCGTTCACCACGACCTCGACACCGTGCGCGACTACTTCGACCGGGTGGCGCTCCTCAACGTCTCGCTGGTGGCGGCGGGGCCGACGGAGACGGCGTTCACGCCCGCCAACCTCCGCACCGCCTACGGCGAGCGGCACGGGGCACTCGCGGCGGCGCTGGCGGGGGGAGAGCCATGAGCCTCAGCCCCGCCGACTTTTTCACCGACTACACCCTGCGCTCCATCGTGCTGGGGTCGGCGCTGCTGGGGCTGGTGGCGGGGACGCTGGGCTGCTTCAGCGTGCTGCGGCGGCAGAGCCTGATCGGGGACACGGTGGCGCACGCGGCGTTGCCGGGCATCTGCGCGGCGTTCCTGCTCACGGGCACGCGCGACACGCTGGGCCTGCTGGTGGGGGGCGGGCTGAGCGGGCTGCTGGCCTCGCTGCTCGCCCTCGCCATCCTGCGCCAGAGTCGGTTGAAGGAGGACGTGGCGCTGGGGGTCACCTTCAGCACCTTTTTCGGCATCGGGATCGCACTGCTGACCGCCATTGGGCAGAGCGGGAACGCGGCGCAGGCGGGGCTGGAGGGCTTCCTCTTCGGGCAGGCGGCGGCGCTGACCGCCGGGGACGTGACCCGCTTCGCGGTGCTGGGGGCGCTGGCGCTGGGCACCGTCGCCGCGCTGCACAAGGAACTCCAGATCAGCCTGTTTGACCCCGATTACGCCGCCGTGCAGGGCTGGCCGGTGGCGGGATTGACCGCGTTGTCCACCGCGCTGACGGTGCTGGCCGTGATGCTGGGCCTCCAGACGGTCGGCGTGGTGTTGATGGCCGCGATGCTGATCGCGCCCGCCGTCGCCGCCCGGCAGTGGACGCGCAGTCTGAGCGGAATGCTGCGGCTGGCCGGAGGGTTCGGGGCGCTGAGTGGGGGGCTGGGGGCAGCGCTGAGCCTGGCCTTTTCCCCGGAGGGGGGGGCCGGGCTGCCCACCGGGGCCGTCACCGTGCTCACCGCCACGGCCCTGGCGGTGCTGTCGCTGCTGCTGGCCCCGGGGCGGGGGTTGCTTGCGGGGCTGGCCCGGCAAAGGCGGGCACGGGCACGGCTGCTGCGTGACCTCGCGGGAGGGCCGCGGTGACCCTTCCCTTTGACCTCGTGATCTTGGGGACCGCCGTGCTCGTCGCGTGGGCGTGCACGCTGCCCGGCCTCTTTCTGGTGCTGCGGCGGCAGGCGCTGCTGGGCGACGCGATCAGCCACGCCGCGCTGCCGGGGATCGTGGCCGGGTACTGGCTCAGCGGCGGGAGCCTCGCCACGCTGCCCGCGCTGGTGGGAGCCTCGCTCTCCGGGCTGCTGACGGTGGGCCTGAGTGCCCTGATCGCCCGCAGCGGCCGGGTGAAGGAGGACGCGGCGCTGGGGCTGGTCTTCCCGGCCCTCTTCGCCGCCGGAGTGATCGCGGTGAGCCTGAACTACGGCAACGTCCACCTCGACCTCGACGCGGTGCTGTACGGCGAGATCGCGTACACGCCCTTCCGGACCGGCTGGCTGGGCCTGCCCGCCGCGTGGGTGCTGGTGGGCGGGATGCTGCTGGTGAATGCCCTGTTCGTGGGCGGGCTGTTCAAGGAGTTGAAGCTCTCCACCTTCGACCCCGGCCTGGCCCGCACGCTGGGCTTCTCACCCCAGGTGCTGTCGGGAGCGCTGCTCACGCTGGTCGCGCTGACGGTCGTGGCGGCCTTCGACGCGGTGGGAGCGGTGCTGGTGGTCGCCTTCCTGGTCGTGCCCTCCGCGACCGCGCTGCTGCTGACCCGGCGGCTGGGGACGGCGCTCGCCCTCGCGCTGGGCGCGGGCCTGAGTGCCAGCGTGCTGGGGTACGCCGTGGCCCTCGCGCTGGACGCGAGCATCACGGGGGCGGTGGCGGGAGTCCTGGGTCTCCAGTTCGTGCTGGCGCTGGCGGCGCAGGCGCTAAGGGCGCGGCGGGTGCGGGGACGGGCGGCGCTCGGGCGGTAGGGACCGCGTGGCATCATCGCCCCATGCAGGCTCCCTTTCCCTCCTCCCCCGGCAGGTTCCGGTGAAGCTCGCCACCTGGAACGTCAACTCGCTGAACGTGCGGCTGCCGCAGGTGCTGGCCTGGCTGGAGGCGCAGCAGCCCGACGTGCTGGCGTTGCAGGAAACCAAGCTGGAGGACCACCGCTTCCCCGCCGCCGACTTCGCCGCCCTGGGCTACTCGGCCGCGTTCTCCGGGCAGAAGACCTACAACGGGGTGGCCCTGCTCTCGCGCACGCCACTGGACGACGTGCAGACGGGCATCCCCGGCTTCGAGGACGAGCAGCGGCGGGTGCTTGCCGCGACGGTGGGCGGGGTGCGGGTCGCCTGCCTCTATGTCCCCAACGGGCAGGCAGTGGGGTCGGACAAATACGCGTACAAGCTGGAGTGGCTGGCTGCCGCGCGGGAGTGGCTGCGGGGGGAGCTGGCGAGGCATGAGCGGCTGGCGGTTGTGGGCGACTTCAACGTCGCCCCGGAAGACCGCGACGTGCACAGCCCGAAGCGCTGGGAGGGGCAGGTGCTGGTGAGCGAACCGGAGCGGGCGGCCTTCCGTGCCTTGCTCGACCTCGGCCTGCACGACGCCTTCCGACTGCACGAGCAACCCGAGCGCGTCTTCAGTTGGTGGCCCTACGGTCGCCTGGGGTTTCCCCGGAACTGGGGGCTGCGAATTGACCACGTGCTCGTCTCCCCCACCCTGGCCGCCGAGTGCCGGGCCTGCACGGTGGATGTGGAACCCCGGCAGCACGAGCGGCCCTCCGACCATGCCCCGGTCGTCGCCACCTTCGCGGCCCCGGCGGACTGAGGCTCTCCCCTCACAGCCGCGCCCGCACCCAGCGCCCGGAGGCGAAGCGGACCGCGTAGGCGACGGCGGCAAAGGCGATAAAGACGAGTGCCGCCGCCCACGCCCCGGCCACCCCGTAGCGGGGGGCCAGCAGGGTCGCGCCCAGCACCATCACCAGCCACGCGCCCACCAGGGTCACGATCAGCCGGAAACGGGTGTCGCCCGCCCCGCCCAGCGCCCCGCCGAGCACGATGGCGACCCCGTCCAGAATCTGGTAGGCGGCCATGACCGCGAGCACACCCGCCCCCAGCGCAAGCACCTCGGGGCTGCGGTTGAAGAGGCCGATCAGGGTCTCCGGCAGCGTCAGGAACAGCACCCCCAGCACGCCCATAAAGGCGGCAGCCAGCCCGGTTCCCCGCCAGCCGATGCGGGCGGCGATGTCCGCCCGGCCCGCCCCCAGCGCCCGCGAGAGCAGGCTCCCGGTGGCCGACGAGAGGGCGAAGGCGGGCAGAAATCCCAGACTGGCGAGCTGGTTGGCGATCTGCGAGGCGGCGAGTTCGGTCGGCCCCAGCCGGGAGATCACCCCCTGAAACACGGTAAAGGCACTCACCTCCGCCAGTTCAGTCAGTCCGGCGGGGAGGCTCACCCGCCCCAGGCTGCCGAGTTCGGTGCGGGTGGGGCGGGCAGGCCAGAACCGCCCGAAGCGTGGCCCGTGCAGGCGCCCCAGCAGCCACAGCGCCAGCCCATTCTGGAGGGTCACGGCGATCACCGAGGCCCACGCCGCCCCCGCCACTCCCCACCCCAGGCCGAAGACGAACAGCACGGCGAGGGCCGCGTTGACGACCATCACCAGCCACGCGAGGCGCATCGGCGTGCGGGTGTTGCCCAGCCCCACCATGACCGCCAGAGCCGCGCTCCCCAGCAGCAGGGCCGGGACCTCCCAGACGCGAATCCCCACGTAGGCTCGCGCCACTGCCGTAATGCTGGGGTCGGGTCGCAGCAGGGCGAACAGGGCGTCGAGCAGCCACGGCCCCACCAGCGCGAGCGGCACCCCCACCAGCCCGCAGCCCAGAAAGACGCTCGCCCAGCGGCGCACCCCCGCCTCATCCCCCGCACCGAGCGAGCGGGCCACGAAGGTGGCCGCCGTGTTCAGGCTGCCCCGGAACAGCAGGACCAGCGTCAGCAGGCACATATGCGCGAACCCCACCGCGCCTACCTCCACCACGCCGAGGCGGCCCATCAGCAGCGTGTCGGTCAGGCCCACCACCGTGTAGGCGAGGTTGGAGAGCATCAGTGGCCCGGCCAGCGTGAGCAGTTCGCGGGTGGTGCCCTGCGGGGCGGTGGTGGAGGAGGCAGCGGCCGACACGCGGGGGAGGGTAGCACCCGCCCGCCTGACCTACTCCGGCAGCAGTCTTCGGAGATGCTCCAAATGCGCCCCACGCCATTCCTGGGGGTCCTCCACATGGAGCTGGATGTTGTCCACGTACCCCAGCGCCCGGAACAGCTCGCCCACGCGGAGGGCGTCGGCGTGCAGGGCGCGGAGGTCGGCCAAGGGGGCGAGGTCGGCCCACTCGGAGAGGTAAGCCTCATGCGCGGCGGCGATTTCTTCAGATGGAGCGGGGACGCCGTGGGCGGTCAGGTAGGCGGCGTTCGCGTCCAGAAAGGGGTGGGTCACGCAGGCGTCCGACCAGTCCAGCAGGGTGAACCCGCCCGCCCGCTCGACCACGTTTCCCCCGTGCAAGTCACCGTGTCCCAGAGTGAGGGGGAGGGAACTGGCCTCCAGCCGGGTCAGGGCCGCCTCCAGCTCGGGGCGCAGGTCGCGTAACTGCCCCGCCTCTTCGGAGGTCAGGCCGCCTTCCTCCCCCACCAGCAGTACCTCGTCGGAGAAGAGGTCATCCAGCCGCGAGCGCACTTGGGCGGGGCCACGGTCCTCCAGCCCGAGTTCGGGGAGAAGGGGCAGGGAGGCCCGCTGCACCCGCGCGAGGTGCCGCATCAAGGTGGGAAGGTCGGGCGCGTCCACGTCGGTCCCGGCGTCGGCCAGCAGGAGGAGGCCCCGGCCCCCGTCCGCCGCGAGGACGGGGGGCGCGGCGCCCGGCACCCCGGCCGCCAGCGCGGGCGTCACCCGCACCTCCCGCCCGAAGAAGTCCGGCACCGCCTTGAGGTACACCGCCCCACCCGAGGTCGGGACCCGCCACAGCAGGCTGATCTGCCAGTGCTTGAGCACGGTCGGCTCGCCTGTCCGGGTCAGGCCCTGTGCCCGCAGTTCCTCGTCCAGCCACGCCAGCGTCCCGGCGGGCCAGTCGGGATGAAACCAGGGTGCTCGCCGGGGGGTGTGGGGGCTCAGGGCGGCGTGTGCCCAGGGCCGCTCGCGCTCGGGCCAGTCCTGGGGGCGCTGCCAGACCAGGCCGGAGGGAAGGTCGTCGGCGTGGACGTGCCAGACCGTCTCGGCCCGCACCACGCCGTCCTGCTCTCCCAATGGGCTGAAGGCCAGCCGCCGCAGGAGGCGCACGGACAGGTCCGCCGCCTGCGCCGCTTCCATCACGTTCGCCCCGTAATAGGTTCGCGTGTCCACCGTCAGGGTGTGCCGGGCCATCCGCTCGCCGTCCGGGTGGGTCAGGAGGAGGTGCAGGGCGGTCTCACGGCGCGGGGGCATGGGGTCAGCGTGGCACGGTCCCGGCGGCGCGGCATCCGCCACTTGGCCCAGAATGGCGGGCATGAGCGACCGCGAACTCAACTTCGCCAAGACGATCCTGGGGGACCGTTCCTACCGCGACGTGCCCGACGACGAGGTGCTGCGTGAGGCCGAGCGCCTGCTCTCGGACTGGATGGCGGGCGAGCTGCGGCTGGAGCGTCCCAAGCTCTACGACCACTACGCGTTGCTGCTCGCCGCCCTGCTGCGCCGCACCCGCGAGCTGGAAGCGCGGGTGGCCGAGCTGGAGGCCCGCCGTGACTGACCCCCTCTCCCCGGTCCGGGTCAAGGTCTGCGGCACCACCTCCGTCCGCGACGCCGTGCTCGCCGCCGAGGCGGGGGCGGACGCGCTGGGCTTCATCTTCGCGCCCGCCAGCAAGCGGCTCGTCTCGCCGGAGGTCGCCCGGGCGGCGGGCCTGAGCGTCGGCCCGGTGGTGGCCCGCGTGGGCGTCTTTCTGGGGCAGGGGCTGAGTGAGGTGCTGCGAACGGCGGAGGCCGCCCGCGTGAGCGCCGTGCAGCTCCACGGGCCTTTAGCGCCCCTTTACCT
Organism: Deinococcus sp. HSC-46F16; assembly: GCF_024171495.1. NCBI lineage: Bacteria > Thermotogati > Deinococcota > Deinococci > Deinococcales > Deinococcaceae > Deinococcus > Deinococcus sp. HSC-46F16. Next base: position 209,653 of record NZ_JALJZW010000005.1, on the reverse strand, counting down.
GAAGACGGTCGCCGCGTATTATCCCGTCCTGCGTGTGCTGCGCCCCGCCGACCTGGGACGCGAGGCCACCGCAGAGGAACTGGACCTTCCCGGCGTGACGGCCATGCTGGACGCGCCGCACCCGGGAGGAGGCCAGCCGCTCGACTGGGCCGCCCTGCGGGATGTCTTTCCCGCCGGGGGCTGGCTCGCCGGGGGATTGGGGCCGGAAAACGTGGCCGAGGCCGTCCGCCTCCTGAAGCCTGCGGGCGTGGACGCGGTGACCCGCCTGGAGGCAGCGGCCGGAATCAAGGACGCGGAGCGGGTGCAGACCTTTATCCAGGCCGCACGCGGCGCCTGAGCCATAAGTTATCCACAGGCTGGTGTTTCACTGTGGATAACCTGGCAAGCTCTTGGTCAACGCTCTGTTTAGGACAGAAAGCGCGTCTCAGACGCGATTCCATGGGCTTAGAGTCGGTCCAGCCGCGCCCAGACGCGAGATGTTGTCCACAGGCCCTGTGGAAAAGGCTGTGGATAACTTGCACCGCCGAATCTGCCCTGGGTCACTCTTCTTGTTGTGGTCGCGCTCGCCTGGGTGCGGGGCGCCTGGGAGAGACACGCCGACCTTCCTTTGTGGTGTTTCACAGTCCTAATCGCCGGACACTGGGAGTCCCAGCACTCCAGCGATGATTTGCCCACCGGCCACGATGTTCCCGGCGGGCGGCAGCGGGAGGCCAGCCCCCGCGAAGGGCACCCGCGCGAGCGTATGACCCTTGACCGCCAGGTTCTCCAGGTTGCCGTGGTCGCTGCTCACGATCACGCGGGCGCCTCCTTCCAGCAGCCCGGCCAGCAGCGCGTCGACTCGGCGCAGGTAGGCGCGGCCCGCCGCGAGCGCGTCCGCCGGGACGGGCACCCGGCCCCGGTGCCCCAGCAGGTCGCTGAGCCACAGGTCAGCGGCGATCAGATCCTGGGTGCGGGCCGCCCGGGCCAGCTGCTCACCCAGCCGAGCGAGGTCAGCCAGCGGGCCTTCCTCCGGCCAGGGCGCCGCGTACCCCAGCCCCAGCGTGGGAGACACCGGAGGCACCTCCGGGGGGCCAAGCGGCAGTCCGGCGGCCTGGAAGGCATAGGGAAAACAGCCCGGCCTCGGCCGCCGCGCCTGCGCCGCGTGGTAGGCGGGCGGGTAGTGGTTGGCGAGGGCCGCCCGGCCCCCCGCCCGCGTGAGGCGCACGGGCAGGCTCTCCTGGGCGAGCAGGCGCCGCAGCGTCGGGCCGGGGTGCGGGCCGAAGTGCTCGCCCATCACGCGCACGGCGTCCCGTCCGGTCAGCCAGCAACTCTGCCCGGTGCCCGACTGCGGCAGGCCGGGGACACCCAGGGTGGCGTCCAGCGCCTCTCCCCCATCGACCAGGGGGCGCAGGGCAGGCAGCTCGGTCTCCCACACCGACTCCGGCGGGGCGTCGGCCGGGTGGCCCACCCCGTCCAGCGCGAGCCACACCAGGCCAGTCATGCGGGGCAGGATAGCGGCCCGGCCTCCCCTCTGCGGGAAGTGGCCCCGCTACACTCCCCCCATGACGGCGACGAACACGGACACGATGCGGGTGGCGGCGGCGGCCTATCCGGTGGACCGCCTGCCCGACTGGGCGGCTTACGAGGCCAAGCTCTCGCGCTGGGTGGCCGGGGCGGCCGGGCAGGGAGCGCGGCTGCTGGTCTTCCCGGAGTACGCGGCGCTGGAACTCATCGCGCTGCTGCCGCCGGAACTGCACCACGACATCCTGGGCATGCGGCCCGCGCTTCAGGCCCTGCTGCCGGACTTTCTCGCGCTGCACGCGCGGCTGGCGCGGGAGCATGGAGTCGCCATTGTCGCGGGCAGCTACCCGGTCGCGCACGGGGACGGGTATGTCAACCGGGCCTACGTGTTCGGGCCGGACGGGACCCACAGCCATCAGGACAAGCTGCTGATGACCCGCTTCGAGGCCGAGGAATGGGACATCGCGCCGGGCGAGGGGGTGCGGGTCTTTGACCTGGGCGGTCTGCGCTTCGGGGTCGCCATCTGCTACGACAGCGAGTTCCCGGGGCTGGCGCGGCGGCTCGCGGAAGGCGGGGCCGAACTGCTGGTCGTCCCCTCCTTCACGGGTGCTCGGGCCGGATACACCCGCGTCCGGGTGGGCAGCATGGCCCGCGCCCTGGAAAACCAGCTCTATGCCCTGCACGCGCCGCTGCTCGCGGACGCCGACTGGACCTACGCGGTCGAGACGGCGGTGGGGCAGGCGGCCTTTTACTCTCCCGCCGACGTGGGCCTGCCCGACACCGGCCTCGTCGCCGAGGGCGAGTGGCAGACGCCCGGCTGGGTCGTGCAGGACCTCGACCTCTCCCTGACGCAGCAGGTGCGTGTGGACGGGCATGTCCTGAACTGGCGTGACCGCGTGGCGGCGGCGCAGCGACCGGGGGAGGCCGAGGTCGTGGCGCTGTCTGCGGCGCAGGCGCCTGCATAACTTGACCTCCCGCGCATACCACGCTATATTTCTCAACATCGCCGCCCCCCGTGGGCGGTTTTTCGTTGGGCGCGGGGGTGGCCTATGCTGCCTCCCATGACCCCGCTGCCCTTCCGCACCGTGTACGGCACCGCGCAGCCGCTGGACTGGCTGTGCCTGGCCCCCCATCCCGACGACGCCGAGATCGGCGCGGGGGGCACGTTGATTCGGCTCGCGCGGGCGGGGCGGGCGGTGGGCATTCTCGAACTGTCGCGCGGCGAGCGCGGCACCCAGGGCACCCCGGAGGAGCGCGAGGCCGAGTGCGTGGCGGCGGCGGAGCTCATGGGGCTGGGCTGGCGCGGGCAGGTCGAGCTGCCCGACGGTGGGCTGGCCGACACACCGGGCGGTGCCCACGCGCTGGCGGCGGCGCTGCGGGCGGTGCGGCCCCGCGTGCTGGTGGTCCCGCACCACCGCGACCGGCACCCGGACCATTTCGGGACCTATCACCTGGCCCGGCGGGCGCTGCACCTCGCGGCGCTGCGGCGGGCGGAGGTCCCCGGCGAGCCGCACCGGGTGGGCCGGGTGCTGCTGTACCAGGGCAATGCCGACATTCAGGCCAACCTGCTCGTGGACGTGGAGGCCGTGCAGCCCGAATGGGAAGCGGCGGTCCGCGCCCACGTCAGCCAGTTCGGGGGCGGCTACGTTTCTGAGACGGTCACCCCCGAGATCGTGGAGCGCCGCCGCGCCCGGCTGATGTACTGGGGCACCCTCGCCCGCGTGCGCTACGCCGAGGCCTTCGAGGCCGAAGACCCGCTGCTGATCGACCCGGAAGCGCTCTGAGGGGAGGCCCTCACAGCGTCCGGTCGGCGTGCGGCGGAATGTGGGCCACCGCCCGGCCCGGCCACAGGTAGTAGGCCTCCGCGAGCAGGAAGACGAGCGCCCCCAGCGCGAAGACCCCCCCCGGCCCGGAGCCCGCCCAGGCGAGGCTGCCCAGCACCGGGCCGACCGCGAAACCCAAGGCCTCGACCGCCATGACGGTGCCCCAGGCGGCGGCGCGGCTGGTTTCCGGCAGCACCCGGCCCACCAGCCCGTTCCACCCGGTGAGAAAGGCCCCGTAGCCCAGGCCCAGCAGCGGCGCGAGGACGAGGAGGCGGTCTTCTATTCCCGGCGGCGCCGCCAGCGCGAAGGTCAGGGCCAGCCCCAGTAATCCCGGCGTCAGGGCGCGGCGCGGGTGCGCCCGGTCCGCGAGGCGCCCGGCGAGGGTGAGGCCCACCCCGAAGCCCAGCAGCGCGAGCAGCCCCGGCCCCAGCAGGTCGCTCAAGCCCAGGCCCAGCCGCTCCAGCAGCGGGTAGAGCAGCGGCACGAACAGCCCCGGCGCCAGCGTCTGCGCGAAGGCGGCGGGGAGCAGGGTGGCGACCCGCCGCCAGCCACGCCACACGCCCCCGGCCACCGCGCCCGCCGCCGGGAGGCGCAGGCCCAGCAGACTCAGCGCGAGCAGCAGCGCCGCTCCCTGCGCCCCCGCGAGCAGCGCCCAGGCCGCCTCCGGCCGTGCCTGCATCAGCGGCCCGACCCCCAGCACGCCGCCCAGGATGGCGGGGGCCACTGCCACCCCCGACACCGCCAGCGCCCGCGCCGCGTAGCCGGGCCGGGCCAGCGCCTGCGACATGCTCATCAATCCCGGCCAGAGCGCCGCGTACCCCACGCCCCACAGTCCGGCGGCCAGCACCACCCAGCCCGGCCCCGGCGCCAGCCGTGCCCCCAGGACCAGCCCCAGCCCCAGCGCGGCTCCCAGCGCCAGCACCCGCCCCAGCCCCAGGCGCTCGGAAAGCCAGCCCACCGGCCCCTTCGCCAGTCCGTCGGCGAGGTAGTGCGCTCCCACGATCAGGCCGACCGCCGCCGCCCCCCAGCCCAGCCCCGGCGCGGCCTGCGGCAGCACCGACACCAGCAGCCCCGTGCGGACCAGCTCGCTCAGCAGCAGCAGGGCCAGCAGCCGCAGCATCACCAGGGGGCGGGTCCAGAGCATCGCCCCGCCAGTGTAAGGGGTCCGTCCAAGCGTGGCCGCCCTTCCGGTGCCGCGCTTTCCTCCTCCGTAGGGTGGACCCATGACCCGCCCCCTCCTCGCCCTGCTGGGCGCCCTGACCCTCGCCGCCCCCGCCGGAGCGCAGTCGGCCGCTGCCCTCGCGGGCGTGGACGCCGCGCAGATGAGCATCCCCGCCGCCCGGCAGAAGAGTTACCCCGGCAGTGCGCTCACCGTGCGGCAGACCCTGGCCGCCGGGGTGAACTACCGCCGCTACGTGGTGAGCTACCTCTCGGAGGGCCTGCGGATCAACGCCCTCCTCACCGTCCCCAACGGCACCCCGCCCAAAGGCGGCTGGCCCGCCATCGTCTTCAACCACGGCTACATCCCGCCGAACGTATACCGCACCACCGAGCGCTACGTCGCCTATCAGGACGCCTTCGCCCGTGCGGGGTTCGTGACGCTCAAGAGCGACTATCGGGGCCACGGGAGCAGCCAGGGGGAGGCACTGGGCGGCTACTTCGCGCCGGGATACACGACGGACGTGATGAATGCGCTAGGCAGCCTCAAGCGCGACCCCCGCGTGAATGCCGGGCGCATCGGCATGTGGGGGCACTCCATGGGCGGCTTTCTCACCCTGCGGGCGATGGCGATTGACCCCAGCATCAGGGCGGGCGTGATCTGGGCCGGGGTGGTGGGCGACTACGGCACCATCATCAACGACTGGAACAGTCCGGTCCCCGCCTCCATCCCCCGCGCCGTGCTGGAACTGCGTCAGAAGGCCGTCGCCAAGTACGGCACGCCGGGGGCCAACCCCGCCTTCTGGAACAAACTCAGCGCCAACTCGTACCTGAAAGACCTCGGCGGCCCCCTGCAACTCCACATCGGCACCGCCGACCAGGACGTGCCCGTGCTCTTTCACGAGCGCCTCGTGACGCAGATGAAGGTGGCGGGCAAGCCGGTCCAGAGCTACGTCTATCCCGGCGACAACCACGACCTGACGCGGAATCTGGGGACGGCCCTGGCGAGGTCGGTGGCCTTTTTCAAGGCGCGGCTGTGAGGGTCGGCAGGCGTCTGGCCCCCGGTGACTCCCGGTGAGGCGGCTCCTCCAACTCCTTTTGCTGTTGCTGGCCCTGGGCGCGGGCTACGTCGCGCTGGTCGGGCCGGAGCGGTTGCCCTTCTCCCTCCCTTTTGAGGTCCCATGGACCGGGCAGAGGGCACCGACAGGCGGGGAGGACGCCCCCACCCCGGAGAACGCCGAGCCGGGCGGGGCGCTGGAAGGAGTCACGGACGCCGCGCTGGGGCGCCTCGTCGCCCGGCAGCCCATCAGCATTCAGGCGCTGCGGGAGCGCGAGTACCCCGGCAGCGCCCTGACGGTCGTGCAGACCCTTTCCCCCGGCGTGAACTACTCGCGGCAGGTCGTGAGCTACGAGTCGGACGGGCTGACCATCTACGCGCTGCTGACGGTTCCGAACGGCACCCCGCCGGAGGGGGGATGGCCCGCCATCGTCTTCAACCACGGCTATATCCCGCCGGACGTGTACCGCACCACCGAGCGGTACGTCGCCTATCAGGACGCCTTCGCGCGGGCGGGGTTCGTCACCCTGAAAAGTGACTACCGGGGCCACGGCGACTCCCAGGGCGAGGCGACGGGCGGTTACAACGACCCCGGCTATACGGTGGACGTGCTCAACGCGGCGGCCAGCCTCAAGCGCGACGGGCGGGTCAACCGGGGCCGACTCGGGCTGTGGGGGCATTCCATGGGCGGACAACTGTCGCTGCGGGCGATGCTGGTGGACCGCGAGCTGCGGGCGGCCTCGCTGTGGGCGGGCGTGGTCGCCGGGTACGACGTGCTGGCGACCGACTGGGGCCGAGGCCCCGGCGAGGAGCGGCCCACGCTGGACCCTCTGAACCGCCGCTACCTGCGGGCGCTCAGCCCCAACGCGTATCTGGAGGACCTGAACGGGCGGCCCCTCCAGCTTCACCACGGCACCGCTGACGAGGACGTGCCCTACAGCTTTCAGCAGGCGCTGGCGGACGACCTGCGGGAAGCCGGGCAGAGCTTTACCGCCTACCGCTACGAGGGCGACGACCACAACCTAAGTCAGAACCTGGGGCTGGCGCTGCGGCGGAGTGTGGCTTTTTTTCAGGAGCACCTGTAGACGAGAAGACCCCACCTTCTTGCGCGGCGGGGTCCTCTCGCCTGACTCTTCAGCGGTAGGTGGGCGCCTTTACGCTGTTGGAGACGGTCATCTTCACGTACATGCCGTTCTGGGCATGCCGCCCGACGCGGCACAGGATCAGATAGGTGCCGGGCCGGTTCGCCACGAAGCGGGTGGTCGCCGCCGCGCCGCCGGGCGCGATCACGCTGGTGGCCGCATTCGGAAACGCGAGGCGCACCTTGCTGAAGTCGGTGGGCACCGTGCTGCCCGCCACGACCGCGAAGTCGTGCGGCATCTTGCCCGCATTGCTGAGGCTGACCTCCACGGTCCAGCCCAGCGGCACGGTCAGGGTCTTCTCGCCTTTGGCGTCCCCGTTGTAGTTCAGGCCATTGTTGTGCCCCTCGTGCCCGGCGACGAACGCCACCTGCACCGTCTTGGCCGCCGCCCGCGAGGTCACGGTGGGCGGGGCGGAGGCGGTGCCCGACGACTGCGCGAGGGCGGGAGCGAGGGCCGTCAGGAGCACAGCGGACAGTGCGAGTCGGTTCATGGTGTTCCTCCTGGGCCGCCCGATAATTCCAGCGTGCCACTTTGCCCCCGCATGGGCACAGGAGCGGCGGGGCTGGGGCTGAAGAAAGGCGGCTCGGGTTCACCGTACAGGGGGCCGCCGTCCCGCGGGAATGCCCGGACGGGACGGCGGCATGTCTGTTTTGCCGGGCTTCCGCCCCGCGTCAGCGGCTGAGGTCATAGCCCGTCACGGTGGTCACCGGACGGGGATTGCCCGCGCCGAGCGGCCGGGCGCGGTCGTAGAGGTTCCAGCCGCGGGCCACCGTGGTCGCCTCGATAAGCACCTCGTCGCTGCCGGGGAGCTTGACGGCGGGCAGGTCGCCGCCGAACTCGCTGTAGATCAGCCACTGGCGGTTGCGGGCGAAGGTCTCGCCGACATTGAAGTCGCCGCTGTTGTTCGCGTCGTTGTACACGATGACCTGATAGACGCCCGCCACCGTCGCCAGCGAGGGGCTGCGCGGCAGGTCGAGGCCGAACTGCCAGACGTTCTGGCCCTCCACCTTCACCACGTTCTGCTCCTGGTTGCCGTCGTTGGTCACCGCGCTGGGAAAGCCCGCTCCCACCAGTGCGAGCCGCAGCCGGGGACTCGTGCCCCAGTTGCCGCTCACCGTGCCGCTGAGGTCGTAGGCGTCGGGCGGCTTTACCTCCCGCGAACCGCAGGCAGCGAGCAAGAGGGCGGCGGGCAACAGCAGGGAAAGGCGGCGCATGGCCCCAGCGTAGGCCGCGCACCGCCCTTCTCCGTGAGAGGGCCAGGGGCAACTTGCCTCCCGGCCTCTCCCCTTACTTGCCCTGCTGCGCCAGCCGCAGGAAGTAGGCGCTGCTCTTGTCATTCGGGTCCAGCGCCACCGCCTGTCCATAAGCTTCCGCCGCGCCCGCGGAGTTCTTGGCCTCGTAGCGCACGCGGCCCAGCCACGCCCACGCCTTCGCGTAGCGGGGGTTCAGGCGGGTGGCCTCCAGAAATCCGGCTTCCGCCCCAGCGCGGTCGCCCGCCGTGTAACGGGTGTAGGCGCTGCGGAAAGTCTGCACCGCCCGCAGCCCGAACTGTTCACCTTCCTGCGCCAGCGCGAGGTTGTAGCGGTCGCTGGCCGTCGCGCCGGGGAGGGCCACCGCCCCCTGGTAGGCGGTGCGGGCCGCCGCTGCATCTCCAAGTTCCAGCGCCAACCGTCCGGCTTCCCGCCACGCCTCCGCGAAGTTGGGAGCGCTGCGGGCCGCTTCCTGAAATCCGGCGAGGGCCTGGGCCTTGCGGCCCGCCTCCAGTTCGCCGTAAGCGCGGCTGAAAGCGCGGGTGGCGGCGGGGCCGTAGCGGGACGCACTCGCGGCCAGCCCCCGGAAGTAGGTCAGGGTGCGGTCGCCGGGAGCGAGCTTGAGCGCCCGGTCGTAGAGGGTCTGCGCCTGCGCGTAGTTGCCCGACTCCAGGGCGGTACGCGCTGCCCACGTCGCGCAGGGGACGCTGGCGGGGTCGAGTTCCAAACAAGCCGTGAAGGAAGCCGCCGCCTGACTGGGCTGGTTGCGCGTGTAGGCCGCGTACCCCAGGTTGTACTGGGCGGTCGCCGCCTGCCGGGCATCGGCGCTGCCGGGACTGGCGGGCGCGGCGCGGAAGAGGGCCTGCCAGCCCAGCTCGGCCTGCCGCCAGAACCCCACCTCGGTGTAGAGCTGGGCGCGGAGGCGCAGGGCGTCCACGTTGCCAGGCTCCAGGGCCACCGCCGCCTCCGCCGCGCCTGCCGCCGAGCGCCACAGCGCCTGGTCGATGCTGGCGCTGCCCGCCGGGTAGGTGCGCCGGGCCTCGTCCGCGAGGCGGCGGGCCTCCGCGATGGCCTGGGCGGCACTCGCAAAGGTAGGAGCGGTCGCGACGGACTGGGCGGGCGCCGTCTGGGTCGTCGTTTGGGCGGTGGCGGGTGCGGCGAGCAGCAGGGTGCCGAGCAGCAGCAGGGAACGGGTGGACATGGGGCCTCCTTAGGGGCAAGGAATTGGGGCAAAAGGGCCAGAAGCGTCCCCTGATGCTGGGCAGCGGGCATGGCCGCCGCGTGAGAGTCCGCTCAAGTCCCAGATCTGCGCCCCCCTCTCGCCCCGAAGGTGCCCGCGTGCAGGGCAGGCCCACCGGCCTCTGGTAAAACGGAGGCATTGTGAAGGCCACTGACGCCCCGCCCCGCATCTATCCCATCCGTCTGTACGGCGATCCCGTGCTGCGCCGCAAGGCGAAGCCCGTGCAGCCGGAGGGCACCCTGACCGTCCCCGGCTTCGGTCCGCAGACCGTCCGCGAGGTGGCGAACACCATGCTGGAGACGATGTTCGAGGCGCGGGGGGTGGGCCTCGCCGCCCCGCAGGTGGGCCTCCCGGTGCGCATGTTCGTGGCGGTCGAGTACGAGGACGACGAAGAGGAGAACGAGGGCGGCGAGAAGCCCCTGAGGTCCCGCGTCCTGCGTGAATTCGTGATGCTCAATCCGGTCCTGACTGTCACCGACAAGAAAAAGGACCGCTCCTATCAGGAAGGCTGCCTGAGCATCCCCGGCATCTACGAGGAAGGGGTCGCCCGCGCCCGTGGGGTGCAGGTGCGCTACACCGACCTCGACGGGCAGGAGCGCACGCTGGAGGCGGGCGACTATCTCGCCCGCGTCTTTCAGCACGAGACCGACCACCTTGACGGCGTCTTCTTCCTCGACCGCCTGCCCCCGGAGGTCACCGAGGACTACCGCAAGGAACTCGCCGCCATGCAGCGCAAGTCCAAGCAATTCCTCGCGGAGCTGGCCGAGGTACAAAAGGCGCAGCGGGAGCGCCCGGAGTGAGCCTAACTCCCGGAGGTGCGGCCCCCCGTGTGGCTTTTTTCGGCTCGCCTGCCTTCGCCGTACCCGTGCTGGACGCGGTCCGCGAACGTTTCGAGGTCGTGCTGGTGGTCGCGCAGCCCGACAAACCGGTGGGCCGGGGCCTGAAGCTCACCCCGCCTCCGGTCGCCGCCCGCGCCGCCGAGGTGGGGTTGCCCCTCGCCCAGCCCCGCAAGTTGCGCGGCAACGCCACCTTCGAGGCCCGGCTGCATGACTCCGGCGCGGACGTGGCGGTCACCTGCGCCTACGGCAAGATTCTGCCAGGGTCGCTGCTGGCGGTGCCCCGATACGGCTTCCTGAACACGCATACCAGCCTGCTGCCCAAGTACCGGGGCGCCGCGCCGATCCAGTGGGCCTTGATCGGGGGCGAGACGGTCACGGGGACGACCATCATGCAGACCGACGAGGGGCTGGACACCGGGCCGATCTTGCTGCAAGAGGAACTGCCCATCGCGCCCGAATGGACGAGTCTGGAGCTGTCGGACGCGCTGAGCACCCAGGCCGCCCGCCTGATCGTGGAGGCCCTGTCGCGCCTGCCCGACCTCTCCCCCATCCGGCAGGATGACGCGCAGGCGACCCACGCGCCGCTGCTCACCAAGGAGGACGGTTTCGTGCGTTGGACTGACTCCGCGCGGGCGGTCGTCAACCGTCACCGGGGCGTGGCCGCGTGGCCGCAGACGACCGCCTTTCTGGGGGGAGCGCGGCTCAAGCTCTCGGGCCTGACGGTCGCGGAAGGGCTGGGGCAACCCGGCGAGGTGCTGGGCGTGGATGCCGATGGTCTGACCGTGGCGTGCGGCGAGGGGGCCGTGCGGGTGGCAACCGTGCAGCCCGAGGCCCGCAAGGCCCAGCCCGCCGCCGTGTGGGCCTCGGGCGCGGGGGTGGGGCGGGGCACCCGCTTCGACCTCTGGGAACCTGCCCCCGAATAAGGCCGTACCCCTCAGCGTGAACCCCACCTTTCCCCTCACGCTGGAATTCAAGTTCAGCCTGCTGACCGAGCTGCGCGTCACCGACGCCGAGGGGCAATTGGTGGCGCTGGTCAAGGAGAAATTCTTCAGCGTCCGCGACGAGGTGCGCGTGTACGCCGACGACGGGCGCACCCAGCAGACGCACACCATCCGGGCGCAGGGCCTGATGGCCGGGGCGCTGGACTGGCGGGCGCGGCGGCTGATTCGGCGGCTGAACGGCACCCCGGTGGGCACCTTGCAGGCCCACGGTGTCCGGACCCTCTGGGGCGCGAGCTACGAGTTGCAGGGCGCGGACGAGACCCTCGCCTTCACCCTGCGCGACGACCATCCCTGGATGAGCGTGGTGGAGGGCGTGATCGGTGCGGTGCCGCTCGTGGGCGACCTGATCGCGGCGGGCTTCGACTACCTCGTCAACCCGACCTACACGGTGAGGGACGCCGCCGGGGAACCGGCCTTCCGGGTCCGCAAGCGCCGCAGCCTCTTCTCGCGCCGCTTCGAGGTGGAGGCCCTGCGCCCCGTCCGGCCGGAGGAGGGCGAACTCGTCACGCTGGGCCTGATTCAGCTCGTGCTGCGCGAGCGGGAGCGGGGCTGAGGCTCAGGATTTGGCGGGCTTCTCGCTGAAGCTCGGCACGTTGTTTCCGTAGATCGCGTGGGCGTCGCAGCGGTCGCGCAGCACGCAGGCCGGGCACCTCGGACGGGTCCACGTGCAGACGCGCTGGCCGTGCCGCAGCAGGTTGACGTGCAGTTCGTAGAGGTACGGCGGGTCGGGCGGCAGCAGCACGAGCAGCGCCCGGTGCGCGGCTTGCTCGCCCATCCGGGGAATCGTGCCCACGCGGGTGTTGATGCGGTGGACGTGTGTGTCCACCGGAAAGACGGGCCGCGCGTAGTTGAACAGCAGCACCAGCGAGGCCGTCTTGACCCCCACGCCGGGCAGGTCGGTGAGCCACTTCATGGCGTCCTTGACGGGCCACTCGGCCAGGAAGTCGAGGTCATACCCGCCCCGCTGCTCCCGGATGGCCCGCAGGGTGGCCTGAATGCGCGGGGCCTTGCTCTCGGGGTAGTTGCTGCGGCGGATGGCGTGCGCGACCGCCTCGGTCGGGGCCAGGGTGATGTCGTCCCAACTTCCCAGGGTCAGCAGTTCCTGATAGGCCGCCTCCTCGTCCTGGTGGGTGGTGCGCTGGGAGAGGATGGTGCTGATCAGCTCGTGCATGGGGGCACGCCGGGCGATCAGCGGGCGCTCGCCGTACTCGGCGTGCAGCCGTTCATACATCCACGTCAGCAGTTCGGCCCGCTCCCCGGGAGGGCGGGCCGCGTTCAGGGTCGGCTCAGTCACGGGCCGTGCTGGAGCGGTCGGCGCCCTCGCCCCCGGCCTCGTCCCGGCCCCCCTCGGCGGGCTGGTCCTTGTCGGCCGGGTCGATGCCGGGATTTTGCCCCCGCGCCTCGTCAGGAATGGCGTGGCTCTGGCCCTCGGCAGGTGAGGTCTGGGCGGGGTCGTAACCCTTCTTCTGGGTGTCGTCGGTCATGGCCCCAGCCTGCGCCCCGCTCCGCATGGCCGGGCGAGACACGGGTAAAGGCAGATTTAGGGGCGACCGGGCACAAAAAAAGCCGCCTCTTCGGGCGGTGATGTAAATAAGATAGCGCGGTATGCGGTATTCGTCAACCTTTGCCGCCGGAAACTGAACGCACGGGCGAGCCACAATGCCGGGATGGAGACGCGCACGCTGAGGTCGGAGGAGGTTCGGCAGGCCAAGCTGGGGCAGATATTCGCGGCCCCTGTCGGCCCCCTCAACCAGTGGGCGGAGCAGGTTCAGAGGGAAAGCGGGCGCTGGCTTCCCTACTTCGACCCAGCGGACGGCGGCGTGGCGGCGCGGGTGCTGCTTCTTCTCGAATCACCCGGCCCGGTCGTCAGCCGCACGCGCTTCGTCTCGGTAGACAATCCGGACGGCACGGCGGAGAACCTGCGCTGCCTGCTGCACCTGTCGGGCCTGCGCCGCTCCGACGTGGTGGTGTGGAATGCCGTGCCCTGGCAGATGAGCGAGGGCGGCGTCGTGACCCCCCGGCCCGCCCAGTACGCCGAGGCCGCGCCGCTCACCCGGCACCTGCTGACGCTGCTGCCCGAGCTGCGCGTGGTTGTCCTCGTCGGTCGCCACGCCGAGCGGACCTGGCCGCTGGTGGGGTCGGCCCTGCCTGCCCTCACCTGCCCCCATCCCAGCCCGCAGAACTTCGTGTCGCGGCGGGCGTCGGCGGTGCGGGCGCTGGGAACACTGGTGGCGGCGTACGGACTCATCTCGGAGACGAGGAGAGGGGCCACTCCCCTCCCCGAGGAATAGCCCCTCTCGCCGGCCCCCGGCTCAGCTATGCGTCATGTCGAGCGGCACGACCCACTCGCCGAACTGCTCGTCCGTGACGTGCCCCAGTGCGAGCGCCGCTTCCCTCAGGCTGGTGCCCTCTTTGTGGGCCTTCTTGGCGATGGCGGCGGCCTTGTCGTAGCCGATGTGCTTGTTCAGGGCGGTGACCTGCATCAGGTTGATGTCGAGGTTGTGCTGAATCTTCTCCACATTCGGCTCGATCCCCACCGCGCAGTTGTCGTTGAAGGCGAGGCTGGCGTCCGCGATCAACCGGATGCTCTCCAGCACGGCGTGGACCATCACCGGCTTAAAGACGTTGAGCTGAAAGTTGCCCTGCGACCCGGCGAAGGCGACGGTGGCGTCGTTGCCGAAGACGCGGGTGGCGACCATCGTGAGCGCTTCGCTCTGCGTGGGGTTCACCTTGCCGGGCATGATGGAGCTTCCGGGCTCGTTCTCGGGAATGGTGATCTCGCCGATGCCGTTGCGGGGGCCGCTCGCTAGCCAGCGCACGTCGTTCGCCATCTTCATCAGCGCCCCGGCGAGGGTCCGCAGCGCCGCCGAGGTCTGTACCAGGGCGTCGTGGGCGCTCAGCGCGGCGAACTTGTTCTCGGCGGAGCGGAAGGGGAAGCCCGTCTCGGCCTCGTACTTCTTCGCGGCGAGGTCCCCAAACTGGGGGTGCGCGTTCAGGCCGGTGCCCACCGCCGTGCCGCCGATGGCGAGGTCGTAGAGGCCCTGCTCGGCGTGCCTCACCTCCGCCAGCGCGTAGTCAAGCTGCGCCACCCAGCCGCCGATCTCCTGCCCCAGCGTGATGGGCGTGGCGTCTTGCAGGTGGGTGCGGCCCACCTTGACCAGCCCGGCGTACTGCTCGGCCTTCTGCGCCAGCGTGTCGCGCAGCTTGCCCACGCTGCCGTACAGACGTTCATTCAGCTCCAGCACCACCGCGATGTGCATGGCGGTCGGGAAGGTGTCGTTGCTGCTCTGGCCCCGGTTCACGTGGTCGTTGGGATGAACGGGCGACTTGCTGCCCATCTGCCCGCCCGCGAGTTCGATGGCGCGGTTGGAGATCACCTCGTTCGCGTTCATGTTGCTCTGGGTGCCCGAGCCGGTCTGGAACACGACGAGGGGGAAGTGGTCGTCCAGCCGCCCGGCGATCACCTCGTCGGCGGCCCGCACGATCAGGTCGGCCACCTCCTGCGGCAGTTCGCCCAGTTCGGCGTTGGCCTGCGCCGCACCCTTCTTCAGGATGCCCAGCGCCCGGATGACGGGGCGGCCCCACACGAAGGTGTCGCGTCCGATGGGGAAGTTGTGGATGGAACGCTCGGTCTGGGCGCCCCAGTAGCGGCTGGCGTCCACCTCCAGCGTGCCCATGGTGTCGGATTCTTTGCGGGTCTGGCCCTGAGCCGTCTGCGTCATGGCCTGAGTGTAATGGGCGGGCTGCGGTTACCCTCCAGGAAACGGGACGGCCTCGAAGACGCAGCGGCCGGAGCCGCCGGGCCACTCGACACTCAGCCCGGCCACCTCGCGGCCCGCCACGTTCAGCCCCTCGCGCCCGCTCCAGCCCACGCGCACGGCTTTCAGTTGGCAGTCCTGCCACCCCAGCGCCCCAGCCCAGTTGTGCCGCGCCAGGCCAGCCCAGACGGACTGCGCCTGCGGAGCGAGGTCAGGCGCACAGGCGGTCAGGACACCGCGTGCCACGGCGACGAGGGCCTGCCGCTGAGAGGCCGTCGGTGTGGCCGTTTCCACGTAGGCGATCAGGCTGTTGACTGTGGAGCTGTTCTTGGCGGCGCCTGAGGAGAAGAGCACCCGCTCGGCCCGCGTGCCGACCTGAACCCGGACGGCATGGGTGTAGGCCACCTCGGCTCCCAGCGTGGTGTCCAGCCCCTCCGTGACCGTCACCCCTGGCAGCCCCCGCAGGGCCGCGTCACGGGTCAGGGGACCGGGCGGGCCGCCGCCTCCCGCAAGCGCGACTCCACTCAGGCCCAGAATCAGGCTGCCCCTTCCCCACCGCCTCAGGTTCATGGCTCAGGCTACCGGCTCAGTTCACCGCCCGCACGCGACCTTGCCCGCCTCGATCACCGTCTCGCCCCTGCCCCCATGCCACACTTCCCCCCATGAGCCAGATGTTCGACGTTGCCATCGTGGGAGCCGGGCCGGTGGGCCTCGCCGCCGCCATCGCCTGCAAGCGGGCGGGACTGAGCTACGTGGTGCTGGAGAAGGGCTGCGTGGTCAACGCGGTTTTCGAGTACCCCACCTACATGACCTTTTTCACCACCGCGCCCGAACTGGAAATCGGCAACCACCCGATGGTCACGGGCCACGACAAGCCCGATCGCCGCGACGCGCTGATGTACTACCGCCTCGTGGCCCAGCGCGAGGAGCTGAACATGCGCCTTTACACGGAAGTGAAGCGCGTCCACGCGGCCCCGGCGGGCTTCACGCTGGAGGTCGAGGCTCAGGACGGCACACCGGGCGTGGTGGAAGCGCGGCGCGTCATCGTGGCGACCGGGTACTACGACAACCCCGTGCACCTCGGCATCCCCGGCGAGGACTCCCCCAACGTCAGCCACTACTACACCGAGGCGCACCCCTTCCTGGGCCTGAACGTCACCGTGATCGGGGCGGGCAACTCGGCGGCGGACGCCGCCCTCGACCTGTGGCGCGGCGGGGCGAACGTCACGATGGTGGTGCGTGCTCCCGAGCTGAAGTCCACCATCAAGTACTGGGTGCGGCCGGACTTAGAGAACCGCATCAAGGAAGGCAGCATCGCCGCGCACTTCACCGCTCAGGTGGTCGAGATTCATCCCGAGCACGTCGTCGTGCAGCGGGAGGACGGCACCACCTCCGAGCTGCCCACCCACTTCACCTTCGCGCTGACGGGGTACCGCCCGGACCTCTCCTTCCTGGCGGGGCTGGACCTCGCGCAGCAGGCCGACGAGTGCCTGGTGCTCGATGAGCATTACCAGAGCAGCGTGCCGGGCCTGTTCGTGGTGGGGTCGGCGGGCTTCGCGGGCAAGACGAATCAGGTCTTTATCGAGAATGGGCGGCACCACGCGGTGGCAGCGGTGGCCGAGATCGAGCGGCAGCTCGCGCCGGGGCAGGTGGACGGGACGCCGGAGACGGTGCTTTCGGTCCATTAACCCCCTCTCACACGGGCGAGACGCGTTTGGCACGTTTGGCACCGGGGGTCATGGAATACTGCCGGGCATGACTCAAGCCCGCACCCTTCTCCTCGCGGGGCTGCTGCTGGGCGCCGCGCAGGCCCAGACGGCCCCCGAGCCCGTGCCTCCGGTGGAGGCCCCGGCGCCAGTCAGCGAACCCGCTCCGGCGACCCCGGCACCCGTGCCCGCCCCCGCCACCACGCCCGCCCGCACCGCGCCGCTGCTGATCACCGTGCAGGTGAACTTCCCGGCACTGGTGAACGGCAAAAAGACCACTGTGCCCTTTGTAAGCACCCTGAACCTGCCCGGCGAGCGGGTGGCGGTGCTGCGGCAGCGCGGCGTGGTCACCGAGAGCCTGGAGGCCGACCTCAAGACCTTCCTGGCTTCCCTCCCCGCGCAGGGGCAAGACGCCCGCTTCGAGAATCTCGGCACGGCGGGCTGGGCGGTCGTGCAGCGCAACGGCCTGAAGGTGGACGCCGAGCAGACCCGCGCCAACGTCCTCGCCGCCCTGAAAGACCCCCGCGCGGTGCGGGCGAACGTGGTCGTGACCGGGCAGGTCGCGCCGGGGCGGACGCTGGACTTCTTCGCGGGCAAGGGCATCACCGCGCATCTGGCGACCGGGGTCACCAACTACGCCGGGAGCAGCGCCGCCCGCATGACCAACATTCATGTGGGCACCCGCAACTTTCAGGACCGCCTCTTCGAGGGCAAGTCCTTTTCCTTCAATCAGTTTATCGGCAACATCTCGGCGCGGGCCGGATACGTGCCGGGCCTGATCATCGCCGGGGACCGCACCGAGACGGGCCTGGGCGGGGGCATCTGCCAGGTCAGCACGACGGCGTTCCGGGCGCTGTACGGGGCGGGCCTCCCGGTCGTGGAGCGGCACACCCACTCCTATCAGGTGCACTACTACCAGCCCCAGGGCCTCGACGCGGCGATCTACCAGCCCACCCTCGACCTGAAGTTCGCCAACGACACGGGCGGAGCACTGTGGTTCCAGGCCGACTGGAACGACGCCGACGGACATCTGGAGATCAGCGTCTTCGGCAAGGCCCGCGACTTCACGGTGGAACTCGGCCAACCCAGGGTCCTGAAGACGGTGCCCTCCCCCGCCGACCGCCTGATTCGCAGCACTGCCCTGAAACCCGGCGAGCGCCGTCAGGTGGATTGGGCCGCGCCCGGCGCCACGATGGAAGTGACGCGCAAGCTGGTCCGGGGGGGCAAGGTGATCCGGCAAGACACCCTGAAAAGCACGTATCGGCCCTGGCCCAACATCTATCTGGTCGGGCGCTGAGGTTCATGGGGAGAGGGGCGACCATTGCAGATGCGGTCGCCCCTTTCCCCATTCGTGGTCTCCCCGCCGACAAAGAAGCTCAGCTCCCGTCGCCGCTCCCGTTGCGGTCCGAGCGGGCGCGGGGGTCGGTGCCCAACACGCTGGCGCCGGTCTCGGCGTCCGTGCCGGTGCTGTAGGCGGTGCCCTGGGCGGGCGTGGCCGCGTTCTCCTGCGGGGCGCGGGTGCCGCCCAGGAGGTTCGTCATGTCGGCTCCGAAAGGCCCCTCGGCGTCCTCCCGGTGCTCGTTCACCGCGTCCTGATCGGGAGGCTCGGGCGTCTTGTAGGGCGTGGTCGGGTCGTCTGACATGAATACCTCCCCTGAGAGCCGCAGCATCGCCCTTCCTGGCTTCCCGACCGTGAGGAATCGCTAAAGCCGCGCAAAGGCGGATGCCGCTAGCCAAAACGCACTGCCGGGCGCAGAGTGCGCGGCAACGGTCAGCGGGAACTTGTCCAGGGGAGTGGGGGCCACGCCTCCTTCCGGCCTGCGGGCGGCCGCGCCCGGCCGTTATACTTCCGCCACAGCCCACAACCCATAGTCCGCCGCGCCTCATCCCGAACCTGACTCCGGAGGATGCCTTGCCGCCTTTTGATACCCACGTGACCGTCAACGGAGTGCCGCAGCCTGCCCGCCTGGGAGAACCGCTGGTCGAGGTGATCAACCGCGCCTCGGTCGAACTGGCGCAGGTGTGCTACCACCCGCAGCTCGGCCCAATCCAGACCTGCGACACCTGCCTCGTGGAGGTAAACGGCGAACTCGTGCGGGCCTGCGGCACGCGGGTCGCCCACGGCCAGACCGTGCGGACCGAGACAGCCGCCGCCCGCACCTCGCGCAAGGCCGCCTTCGACCGCCTGCTCGGCAACCACCTGCTCTACTGCACCGTCTGCGACAACAACAACGGCAACTGCGTGGTCCACAACACGACGGCACTGCTGAAAGTCGAGCATCAGGACACGCCGTACCAGCCCAAGCCCTATCCCAAGGACGAGTCCAACCCCTTCTACCGCTACGACCCCGACCAGTGCATCCTGTGCGGGCGCTGCGTGGAGGCCTGCCAGAACCTTCAGGTCAACGAGACGCTCTCCATCAACTGGGAAGACCCCCATCCCCGCGTGCTGTGGGACGGCGGCGCTCCGATCAACGAGTCGAGCTGCGTGAGCTGCGGCCACTGCGTCACGGTGTGCCCCTGCAACGCCCTGATGGAAAAGTCCATGCTGGGCGAGGCGGGATTGATGACCGACCTGCCGCTGCCGGTGTTCAACTCGGCGGTCGATCTGGTGAAGGCGGCCGAGCCCTCCATCGGGTACGGGCCGATCCTGCAACTCTCCGACACCGAGTCCGCGATGCGCGAGGGGTCGGTCAAGCGCACGAAGACGGTCTGCACCTACTGCGGGGTGGGCTGCTCCTTTGAGGTGTGGACCAAGGAGCGGCACATCCTCAAGGTCGAGCCGACCCACGGCCCGGCGAACGGCGTCTCGACCTGCATCAAGGGCAAATTCGGCTGGGACTACGTGAACAGCGAACAGAGATTGACCATGCCGCTGATTCGCGAGAACGGCACCTTCCGCGAGGCGAGCTGGGACGAGGCCCTCGCGCTGATCGCCCGGCGCTTCACGGAGATCCGGGCGCAGCACGGCCCCGACGCGCTGGCCTTTATCGCCTCCTCGAAATGCACGAACGAGGAAGCGTTCCTGATGCAAAAACTCGCCCGCGCGGTCGTGGGCACGAACAACATGGACAACTGCTCGCGCTACTGCCAGAGCCCCGCCACGATGGGCCTGTGGCGCACGGTGGGCTACGGCGGCGACTCGGGCTCCATCCACGACCTCGAGCGGGCGGGGCTGGTCATCGGCATCGGCACGAACACCGCCGAGTCGCACCCGGTCCTCGCCACGCGGGTCAAGCGGGCGCACAAGCTGCGCGGCCAGCGCCTGATCGTGGCCGACCTGCGCGAGCACGAGATGGCGCAGCGGGCCGACCTCTTCGTGCGCCCCACCCCCGGCACCGACTTCGTGTGGCTGACCGCCGTGGCGAAATACATCCTCGACGAGGGGCTGGAAAAGAAGGACTTCCTCGACCAGTGGGTCAACGGGCTGGACGAGTACCGGGCCAGCATCGCCCAGTACACGCTCGCCCACGCCGAGGAGGTCACCGGCATCTCCCAGGACGCCCTGCGGCAGATCGCGCACGAGATCGTGCAGGCCGACGGCACCTGCATCATGTGGGCGATGGGCGTAACCCAGCAGTGCAGCGGCTCGGAAACCTCCACGGCGATTTCCAACCTGCTGCTGATCACCGGAAACTACATGCGCCCCGGCGCCGGGTCCTACCCCC
Source organism: Deinococcus sp. HSC-46F16 (assembly GCF_024171495.1). Lineage (NCBI taxonomy): Bacteria > Thermotogati > Deinococcota > Deinococci > Deinococcales > Deinococcaceae > Deinococcus > Deinococcus sp. HSC-46F16. The sequence continues at coordinate 189,511 of NZ_JALJZW010000005.1, read as the reverse complement.
TGCGCGGACACAACAACGTGCAGGGGGCCTCCGACATGGGCGCCATGCCCGGCTTCGTCGGCGGCTACCAGAAGGTCGAGGACCCGGCGGTGCAGGAGAAGTTCGCGGCGGCCTGGGGCGTGCCCCTCCCGCAGAACAAGGGCCTGGACAACCACGAGATGGTCCACGCGGTGCACGACGGCACCCTCAGGGCGATGTACCTCAAGGGCGAGGAGATGGGCCTGGTGGACGCGAACGCGAACTACGTGGACGCAGCCTTTGAGAAGCTCGACTTCTTCGTGGTGCAGGACGTGTTTTTCAGCCGCACGGCGCAGTTCGCGGACGTGGTGCTGCCCGCCAGCCCCAGCCTGGAGAAGGACGGCACCTTCACCAACACCGAGCGCCGCATCCAGCGCCTCTACCGCGCCCTGGAGCCGCTGGGCCAGAGCCGCCCCGACTGGGAGATCATCCAGGGGGTCGCCAACGCCATGGGTGCGGGTTGGACCTACGCGCACCCCGCCGAGATCATGGCTGAGGTCGCCTCGCTGGTGCCGCTGTACTCCGGCGTGACCTATGACCGGCTGGAGGGCTTCCGCTCGCTCCAGTGGCCCGTGCTGCCCGACGGGAGCGACACGCCGCTGCTGTTCACGGAAGGCTTCCCCTTTCCCGACCGCAAGGCGCGGCTCTACCCGGCCGAGTTTATCGCGCCGCTGGAGGTGCCGAACGAAGAGTTCGACCTGCACCTCAACAACGGCCGGATGCTGGAGCACTTCCACGAGGGCAACATGACCTTCAAGTCGGCGGGCATCAGCCAGAAGGTGCCCGGCTCGCTCGTGGAGGTATCGCCGGAACTCGCCCGCGAGCGCGGCCTCGAAAGCGGGCGCTTCGTGCGGCTGGTTTCGCGCCACGGGGCGGTGCGGGTGCGGGTCCACGTGACCGACCGGGTGCAGGGCAAGCAACTCTACATGCCGATGAACAACCCCTCGGCCCGCGACGCGGTCAATCGCCTGACCGGCAGCCACACCGATCCCAGCACCCACACGCCCGCCTACAAGGACACGGCGGTGCGTCTGGAGGTGCTGCCGGAGATGGGCGACAATCCGCTGCCGCGCGTGAACCACCGCTACGGTCACCCCACCCCGCAGCGCGGCGTGGAGGTCGAGCGCAAGTGGCAGCGGGCGGACTACCGTTTCCCAGGTGCCCTGTACAACCGACTCTCGGCGCTGCGCGGAACGCAGCCTGACCCCGTGGGAGGGGACGACTGATGGCCAAAGCGATTGACTTCGACGCCCGGACGCTGCTTCCCACTCCGGAAGAGCGGCTGGCGACCGGGACGGCCGGGGGCGCCGACGCCCTGCTGGAGGCCATCGAACTGCTGCAGGTGCTGCACGAGCGCAAGGTGCTGCACACCCTCACCCGGGTGGTGGAGGGGGGCGGCGGCCTCGCCTTTCACGCGCTGGAGGTGCTGAACGAGCCGGGCAGCGTGCGGGCGATTCGCAACCTGCTCGAGCTCGTGAAGCTGCTGGGGAGCATCGAGCCGGAGGCGATCACCACCGTGTCTGGGGCGCTGGCCGACGGCATCCGGGCGGGGGCGCAGCGGGTGCAGCACCGCCAGCAGATCGGCATGAAGGAGCTGCTGACGCTCAGCCGCGACCCTGACCTGGGCATCGCGCTGGGAGCACTGGTCGACGTGCTGCGCGGCTTTGGCCGGGGCCTACGCGAACGCGAGGAATACGGCAATGCTCCCACGGTGCCCCACACCTGAGCCCATGACCGCCGCCGAGCCTGCCCCCCGCCCCGTTCTGCGCTACGAGCGCGGCGGGGTCACGTCCGCCGACGACCGGATGGCCGTCGAGGAGCCGCTCGAACTCCGGCTGGTGCACCGGGGCGAGGAGCAGCCCGTGGGCGTCACCATGCGCACGCCCGGCGCGGACCACGACCTTGTCCGGGGCTTCCTCTACGCGGAGGGGGCGATTCGGCGGGCGGAGGACGTGCTGAGCATCTCCGAGTGGCGGGAGGGCGAGCTGAGCACGCCCAACGTGCTGCGGGTGGAACTGCGCTCGGGCTTCGCGGCCGTGCGGACCCTCTCGCGGCACACCTTCACGTCCAGCGCGTGCGGGGTGTGCGGCACCGGCAGCATCGAGCGGCTGGCCCTGCGGGCCGTGCCCGCCGTCTGGGCCCGTCCTCCCCTGTCACCGGGGATGGTCTGTGCCCTGCCCGAGCGTTTGCGGGCCGCCCAGCCCCTGTTCGACGCGACGGGCGGGCTGCACGCGGCGGGCCTGTTCACCGCGGACGGGGAGTGCCTGGTCGTCCATGAGGACGTGGGCCGCCACAACGCGGTCGACAAGGTGGTGGGCTGGGCGCTCGCGCGGGACCGGCTGCCGCTGTCCGACCACGTCCTCGCCGTGAGCAGCCGCGCGGGCTTCGAGATCGTGCAAAAGGCCGCGCTGGCCGGGATTCCCGTCGTGTGCGCCGTGTCTGCCCCCACCAGCCTCGCCGCCGAGTTGGCCGGGAGTTTCGGCCTGACGCTGCTGGGCTTCGTGCGGGGGGGCCGCTTCAACGTGTACAGCTTTCCCGAGCGCCTGCACCTGTAATCCTTCACTCTCCCCCGTTTGATGTTCTGAGGAGGTCGCCCTGTCCCCTTCCCCCCATTGACCGGCCGCTCCCGCCCCGTTCTCGTTCCAGGAGGTCCACATGTCCTTTCTCGACCGTGAGCATTCCGTCGCGCCGCCCGGCTTCAACCGCTGGCTGGTGCCACCCGCGGCGCTGGCCGTTCACCTGTCCATCGGGCAGATCTACGGCTACAGCGTGTTCAACAAACCGCTCAGCCGCCTGATCAGCGGCGACCTGGCCGCCGAGACGGGGGCGCCGGGCGACTGGTCGCTATTTCAGGTGGGCCTGATCTTCTCGGTGGCGCTGTTTTTTCTGGGAGCCAGTTCGGCCCTCTTCGGGAAGTGGGTCGAGCGGGTGGGACCCCGGCGCACCATGTTCACCTCGGCCCTGCTCTTTTGCGGCGGCTTTCTGGTCGCGGCGCTCGGGGTCGCGACCCACCAGCTCTGGCTGGTGATCCTGGGCAACGGGGTGCTGGGCGGCATCGGCCTGGGGCTGGGGTATATCAGCCCCGTCTCGACGCTGATGAAGTGGTTCCCGGACCGTCCCGGCCTCGCCACGGGCCTGGCGATCATGGGCTTCGGCGGCGGGGCGCTGCTGGGCAGCCCGCTGGGCACCTCGCTGATGACGGCATATGGCGGCCCCAACTTCGGGATCGTGCCCACCTTCGTCACGATGGCGGCCCTGTATTTCGCGCTGATGATGTTCGGGGCCTTTCTGATCCGGGTCCCGCGTGAGGGCTGGGCGCCCCAGGGTTGGACGCCGCCCGCCCCCAGTGCGTCCCACGGCATGATCAGCACCCACAATGTCACCGTGGAGCAGGCGATGCGGACCCCGCAGTTCTGGCTGCTGTTCGTGGTGCTGTTCTGCAACGTGACGGCGGGAATCGGGGTGCTGGGGCAGGCGTCGGTGATGATTCAGGAGATGTTCAGCGACCGGGTGCTGGGCGCCGGAAACGGTGTGACGGCCACGGCGGCGGCGGGCTTCGTGGGGCTGCTGAGCCTGTTCAACATGGGCGGGCGCCTCTTCTGGAGCTCGACCTCCGACCGGATCGGGCGTAAGCCGACCTACATGATCTTTTTCGCGCTGGGCACGGTGCTGTACTTCCTGATTCCGGTGTTCGGGCGGATGGCGAGCCTGGCGCTGTTCGTGCTCGCCTTCGGCGTCATCATGAGCATGTACGGCGGCGGGTTCGCCACCATTCCCGCCTACCTGCGCGACCTCTTCGGCACCCTGAACGTGGGGGCCATCCACGGCCGCCTGCTGCTGGCCTGGAGCGCCGCCGCCATCGTCGGCCCCTCGCTGGTCAACGGCTTCCGCGACCGCCAGATCGCCTCCGGGGTGCCCGCCGCGCAGGCGTACTCCACCGTCATGTGGATCATGGCCGCCCTGCTGGTGGTGGGCTTCGTCGCCAACCTGCTCGTGCGCCCCGTCGCCGCCCGCTACCACGCCCCCCGCCCGGCAGATCCCTTGACGGCTGCCGACGACTGACCCCAGGAGCCTCCCCATGCGCGAACCGAGAACGTCTCCCGCCGCCGTCGTGCTGGCCTGGCTCGTGGTCCTGATCCCGATGGTGTGGGCGATCTGGCAGACCCTGATCAAGGTGATCGAACTGTTCCGATGAGGGTCCTCAGCGACCAGCAGGCTGATGGGTCAGTCAGCTCCCCAGTGGGGCGGGGCACAGGCGATGAACCTGTGCCCCGCCCCACTGGTGGCCCCGCGCCGTCTATTCCTCGGCGGCGTAGCCCAGCAGCTCGAGCAGGCGGTCGAGTTCCTCGCGCGAGGCGAAACTCAGCTCCACGCGGCCCTTGTCCTCGCCCGTGATGCGGACGCGGGTCCCCGTGCGGCGGCTGAGGGCCAGTTCGACCTGACGGTGGGCGCGGGGCGGGTTGACCGGGATGGGCGCGGAACCCGTGCGGACCTCGCGCTTCAGGGCCTCGGCCTCCCGGACGCTGAGGCGGCGGGTGCGAATCTGGTCCAGCGCCCACAGCCGGTCGGCCTCCGGCTGCGCGAGCACCGCGCGGGCGTGCCCGGCGCTGATCTCGCCGCCCTCCAGCGCCCGCAGCGCCTCGCCCGGCAGGGCCAGCAGCCGCAGGGCGTTGGAGACGGTCGAGCGGCCCTTCCCCACCGCCCGCGCCACCCCCTCCTGGTTGAGCCCCTGCTCCAGCAGCGTCTGATAGGCCCGCGCTTCTTCCAGCGGCCCCAGGTCCTCGCGCTGGAGGTTTTCGATGATGGCGATCTCCAGCGCTTCCCTGTCCCCCAGGTCGCGGATGATCGCGGGCACCTCGGACAGCCCGGCAAGTTGCGAGGCCCGCCAGCGCCGCTCGCCCGCCACGATCTCGAAGTTCTCGCCGCGCGGGCGCAGAAGGAGCGGCTGCAAGACGCCCTTCTCGCGGATGCTTCCCGCCAACTCGGCCAGCGCCTCCGGCTCGAAAATCTGCCGGGGCTGGTAGGCCGCCTGCACGATGCGGGCGATGGGGACCGTCTGCACGCCACCACTCGGCGCGTCCGGCGTGGGCTGGGGCTTGCTGAGCAGCGCGTCGAGGCCCCGCCCCAGGCTAGATTTTCTCGACACGCTGCATCACCTCCTCGGCGAGGCGCTTGTAGGCGGCGGCCCCGCTGGAGAGCGGCGCGAAGGCCCCGATGGGCTTGCCGAAGCTGGGGGCCTCCGAGAGCCGCACGTTGCGCGGCACCACCGACCAGAACACCAGTTCCCCGAAATGCCCGCGCACCATCGTCTCGACCTCCTGCGCGAGGTTGGTGCGGCCGTCGAACATGGTGATCGCCACCCCCAGCACCCGCAGCCGGGGATTCAGGCCCCCCCGCACCCGCTCGACCGTCTCCATCAGCCCGGCCAGCCCCTCCAGCGCGTAATACTCGGCCTGGAGGGGAATCAGCAGGGCGTCGGCAGCCGCCAGCACGTTCACGGTCAGCGGCCCCAGAGAGGGCGGCGCGTCAATCAAAGCGAGATCGTAGCCCTGCACTGCCCCCAGCAGCCGCGTCAGCGCCTCCGGGTCGTCGGAGAGTTCGACCCCGGCCCCGGCGAGGTCGGGGGTGGCGGGCAGCACATCGAGCCCGTCTTGCGAGGTGGACTGGATGAACTCGGTCACCCGGCCGGGCTCGGCGAGCGCCTCGTACAGCCCGGCCTCGGCGCCGCGCAGGCCCAGGCCGCTCGTCGCGTTGCCCTGCGGGTCCATGTCGAGCAGCAGCACCCGCCGCCCCCCCGCCGCGAGGTAGGCGGCGAGGTTGATGGCGGTGGTCGTCTTGCCCACGCCCCCCTTCTGGTTCACGATGCCGAGGGTCTTCACGTCGCCCGCCAGAATAACGGCTTGCGGGCTGGAACGCCCTCGCGCCGGGGGTAGCGCTCGGGGGTAGGGCCAGTCTTCTCGACCACCACCAACGTCCGTGCTTCCCCCAGCACGGGAAGGGCAAAGGCGTCCACCGCCCGAACCTCTCCCCCGACCTCGGCGGCGGCGAGACGGCCCGCCTCCAGTTCCTCCGGGGAGATGGGGCCTTTTTGGGCGACGAGGAGACCGCCCTCCCGCAGCAGCGGCAGGGCGAGTTCGGCCAGCGCGGGCAGCGAGGCCACCGCGCGGGTGACGACCCGGCCGTAGCCCTCGCGGTGGGCCGGGTCCCGCCCCAGTGTCTCGGCGCGGGCGGTTAGAGGCGTGACGTTGCTCAGTTCCAGGGCCGCCGCCGTGCGGGTCACGAAGGCGATCTTTTTCGCGGTGGCGTCCACCGGAGTGAATCGCAATTCCGGCCGCACGATGGCAAGGGGAAGGGCTGGAAATCCTGCGCCCGTCCCCAGGTCCAGCACCCAGCCGTCACCGCCTAGCCAGCTCCCCCGTAGGCAGGTCAGCGAGTCCACGAAATGCTTCAGAACGATGTCGCGCTCGTCGCGCAGGGCGGTGAGGTTGGTCTGAGCCGCTCCTTGCCGAAGCAACGTCAGCAGCCTCGTGAATGATTCCACGTGTGGAGAGAGGTCGAGGCCAAGCTCCCCCCCACCCTGGAGCAGCAGCGCTGTCGCCTCCGGTGTCACAGGCTGTACCTGCCCGTTTGTTCAGTCGTCACTGGGGCATGGTAGCCCTGCGAGGCTGAGCCAGGGCCATCAGATTTCACGTGAAACGCTCCGGGCCTGACGTAGATGAACCAGCAGGGCGCTGATATCCGCGTGCCGCACGCCGGGGACCCGCGCGGCCTGCCCCACCGTCGAGGGGCGTGCCCGCGTGAGCTTTTCACGGGCCTCGTTCGACAGGCTGCCCAGCGCGGCGAAATCCACTCCATCCAGGCTCAGCTCACTGCCTTTCGCCTCGGCCTGGAGCTGCCGCTCAGCCCGCTCGATATAGCCCGCGTACTTCACCCGGATCTCGACGGCCTCGCGCTCGCCTTCCCCCAGGGGCGGCAGCACGGCGCCCAGCGCCTCCACATCGGCCAGGGTGAATTCCGGGCGCCGCAGCAGGGCGTCGGCGGGCTGGCCGTTGACTCGCTGCCGATGCAGGGCCTGGACGCCCGCCTCCACACGCGCATACTTCTCTGCGACAGTTCGCGCGGTGCTCTCCCCCACCAGTCCCAGCCGCTGCCCCAGGCCCGTCATCCGTTCGTCGGCGTTGTCCTGGCGCACCAGCAGGCGGTGTTCCACCCGGCTGGTCATCATGCGGTAGGGTTCGTCGCTGCCTTTGAAGACGAGGTCATCCAGCATCACACCGATGTACCCCGTTTCACGTGAAACCTGATGCTCCTCCAGACCCAAGGCCCGCCGCGCCGCCGCTGTGCCTGCCACCAGTCCCTGTGCCGCCGCCTCCTCGTAGCCGCTGGTGCCGTTGATCTGCCCGGCCGTAAATACGCCGGGGAGAAGCCGGGATTCCAGATTGAGGGTGAGTTCGGTGGAATCCACCACGTCATATTCCACCGCATAGGCGTAGCGCTGAATCACCGCCCGCTCGAAACCGGGCAGTGTCCGCACCAGGGCGTCCTGAAGGCGTGGCGGCAGCGAGGAGCTGAAGCCCTGAAGATAAACTTCGCTGGTCTGTACCCCGTCCGGCTCCACAAAGAGCAGGTGGCGATCGTGGTGGGCAAACCGCACGACCTTGTCCTCGATGCTCGGGCAGTAGCGGGGGCCGAGACCCTCGATGTCTCCGGCGTACATCGGGGACTCGTGGAGGTTCTCGCCAATCAGGCGGTGCGTCTCGGCGGTCGTGTGGGTCTGCCAGGTCGGTGACTCGGCGGCGCGGGGGCCGGGCTGTCCGGTAAAGCCGCGCGGCTGCGGGTCGGCGGGGATTTCCAGCAGGTTGGCGAAGCGCACGGAGTCAGCCCGGACGCGGGGCGGCGTCCCGGTCTTGTACCGCTTGAGCCGGTGCCCCGCGCGGGCCAGCGGTTGGCTGAGGAATCGGGCGGGCGGCTCGCCCTGACGCCCCTCGGCACGGGACTGGCGGCCATACCAGGTCACGCCGCGCAGGAAGGTTCCAGCCGCAACGACCACACTCCGGGCCGCCAGGCGCCGTCCATCTGTCGTCACGACGAACCAGCCTCCCCGGCCATCGGGTTCAAGGTCGGCCGCCTCGCCCCGCACGATCTCGATCCCGGGGTGACCGAAGATCACGTCCTGGGCACGCTCGGCGTAGGCGTCGCGCTCGTTCTGCACGCGTAGGGACTGCACGGCGGGTCCCTTACTCGCGTTCAGCACGCGGGTATGAATCGCCGTCTCGTCCGCCAAGCGGCCCATCAGTCCGCCCAGGGCCTGGACCTCGAACACCAGTTGACTTTTGCCGGGGCCGCCCACCGCCGGGTTGCAGGGCATCCGGCCCACGGTGGCGGGATTGCCCACGAGCAGGGCGGTGCGGGCAAACTTCGCTGCCGCCCAGGCTGCCTCCAGCCCCGCGTGTCCCCCGCCGATCACGATCACGTTCCAGCCGCTCATCGGGAAGGAGTGTAGAGCGGCGGCCTCCCACCTACACGGGAATGGCTCACGGTGCCGGGGAGGTTTCACGTGAAACCTGAACTCCGTCCGGTTCAGGTGGCCCATCCCTCCGGCGGCGCAGGTGCATGGTCTAGAATCCCGAACGAGCGTTAGGTTATGTGTCGTATGTCCGGTGCCGCGCCCCCTGGGCGCCCTCCGGCCCTGCCGCTCAGGAGGCCCCTCATGATTCAGCCGTTCACGTCTGACCCCCTGCGCTGGGTGTCTGAAGACGGCCAACCAATCCGGGAACTGCCCGCCCGGTTCACGCCCGAGCTGCTGCGTGAACTGCACCGCCAGATGGTGCGGGCGCGGGAGTTCGACAAGAAACTCGTCACGCTCTTGCGGCAGGGCCGCACCACCTTCTATGCCCAGGCCAGCGGCATGGAAGCCACCCAGGTGGGCCTCGCCCACTCGCTGCGGGTGGGGCACGACTGGGTCTGGCCGTATTACCGCGACCACACGCTGGGCTTGGCGATGGGCATCTCGATGCTGGACATCGTGAGCCAGTGCCTGGGCACCAACTCCGACCTGTGCCGGGGCCGCCAGATGCCGCACCACTTCGGGGTGGCGGACAAGCGCTTCGTGTCCATCTCCTCGTCCATCGCGTCGCAGGTGCCGCCCGCAGCGGGCACAGCAATGGCCCAGAAGTACCTCGGCACGGACGAGATCACCGTCTGCACTTTCGGGGATGGCGCGACCAGCGAGGGCGATTGGCACGCGGGCCTGAATATGGCGGGGGCCTCCGGAGCGCCCTGCCTCTTTGTCTGCGAGAACAACCAGTGGGCGATCAGCACCCACCTGCGCGAGCAGACCGCCAGCGAGACGATCCACATCAAGGCCAAGGCCTACGGGATGCCCGGCTACTACGTGGACGGCAACGACATCGTGGCGGTCATGGAAGTGATGGGCCACGTGGCTGAGCGGGTCCGCGCGGGGGAGGGTCCCGCCCTCGTCGAGTGCCTGACCTACCGCATCGGCTCGCACTCCAACGCGGACGCCGACGCCGAGAAGCACTACCGTACCCGCGAGGAGGTGGCCGAGTGGGAGGCCCGTGACCCCATCACCCGCGTGGAGCGGCTGCTGGAGCACCTCGGGGCGCCCATCGACCCGCAGAAAATCCGTGACCTCGTGGCCGCGACCCACCGCGAGGTGGACGAGGCCGTCCTGACCGCCGAGGCGAGCGGGCAGCCGGGCTGGGAGATCATGTTCGAGGACGTGTACGCCGACAAGCCGGTGCATCTGGAGCTTCAGGAAGACTTCCTGCGGGCCGAGCAGCCCGCCGCCGGGGGCCGCGCATGACCGCCATCCAGAACCAGGCACAGGCCGGAACAGGAGCGGGGGAAACCCGCACCCTGACCCTGATTCAGGCCGTCACCGAGGCCATGCGTGAGGAACTCGCCCGTGACGAGCGGGTCGTGGTCTTCGGGGAGGACGTGGGCGCCCGTGGCGGCGTCTTCCTGGCGACGGCGGGCCTTCAGGCCGAGTTCGGCAAGACGCGCGTCTTCGACACCCCGCTCTCGGAAGCGAGCATCGTGGGGGCGGCGGTCGGCATGGCGGTGCGGGGCATGCGTCCCATCGCCGAGATCCAGTTCGCCGACTACATGGGGCCGGGCTTCGACCAGATCATCAGTCAGGCGGCCAAGATCCGTTACCGCTCCGGCGGGCAGTTCACGGCGCCGATGGTGATCCGCACCCCCTCGGGCGGCGGCGTGAAGGGTGGGCACCACCACTCGCAGAGCCCGGAAAGCTACTTCACCCACACGCCGGGCCTCAAGGTCGTGATGCCCAGCACCCCCTACGACGCCAAGGGGCTGCTCAAGGCCGCCGTGCGCGGGGAAGACCCGGTGATCTACTTCGAACCCAAGCGGCTCTACCGCGCTGCGAAGGGCGAGGTGCCCACGGGCGACTACACCGTCGAGATCGGCAAGGGGGCCGTGCGCCGCGAGGGCCGGGACCTCACCATCATCGGCTACGGCGGCGTGATGCCCGACGCCGAGCGGGCCGCCGCCGCGCTGGCCGCCGAAGGTGTGGAGGCCGAGGTCATTGACCTGCGCTCGCTGGTGCCCTGGGACCGCGAGCTGGTGCTGGAGAGCGTCTCCAAGACCGGGCGGGCCGTCCTCGTCAGCGAGGCGCCGCGCACCTCCAACTTCATGGGGGAGGTGGCCTACGTCCTTCAGGAGGAACTGTTCGACCAGCTCCTCTCGCCGGTGGTGCAGGTGGCGGGTTTCGACATCCCGTACCCCTACGTGCAGGACAAGGTCTACCTTCCCGGCCCGAACCGCATCGCCGCAGCCTGCGTGCAGGCCCTGAACTACTGATGCCGGGGAAGCCGTGAAGCCCGACGTCTGGCGGTGGGTGTTGGGTGCCCTGGGCCTGGCGATCGGCTTCACGGTGTACCCCCTGCTGGGCCGGTTGCGGGAGCCGTGGCCGGACCTGCTGGCTGGAACGGCGTTCGTGGCGCTGGGCGCGGCGACGTGGCGTTACGCGCAGGGCGACCGCTTCATTCAGGGGGTGGCGGGCCTGCTGCTGCTGTACGGCCTGGCCCGCCTCCTCTTTCTCCGCTGACCGTTTTTCCGCCCCTTTTCTGCCGAGGTAACGCATGAAACAAGTCCTGCTGCCCGAACTCGCCGAGAGCGTGGTCGAGGGCGAAATCCTGAAGTGGCTGGTGAACGAGGGCGACACGGTGGCCCTCGAACAGCCCCTGTGCGAGGTCATGACCGACAAGGTCACCGTCGAACTGCCCAGCCCCTACGCGGGGGTGCTCCAGCAGCGCCTCGCGCAAGAGGGCGACGTGGTGGCCGTCCACGCGCCCATTGCCATCATCGTGGAAGCGGGCGCGGCGGCCGGAGCCACCAGTGGGGGAGGGGAGACGGTGCAGAACGCCGCTCAGTCCTCCGCCCCCAGCGTCACCCAGGGGATTCAGGACACCGGGGAGAACCCCACGACCGTGGACGCCCAGCTTCCCACCCAGGCCGCCGAGGAGCGCGAGCAGATGGGCGGGAGCATCGTGGAAGCCGGGCACGCCCCGAAGGACGACGGGGACGAGAGCAGCCTCTTCAAGGCTTTCGCCTCCGACGAGACGGTCAGCCTGCGGGGGCTGGAGAACCGCGCGGGAAGCGGGGCACCGGGTACCTACACCGGGGGCACCGGGAGCATCCTGAACCGCCAGCAGACCCCCTCCGGGCGCACCGACGGGCGGGTCCTCGCGGTCCCGGCGGCGCGGAAGCGGGCGCGGGAACTCGGCATCGATCTCGCGCAGGTCGCGGGCAGCGGCCCCAACGGCCGGGTGCGGGTGGACGACGTGGTGACCCACGCCGGGCAGGCTGGGCAGGCCGCCCCGTCCCCCGTGACGGCGCCGACGCCCCAGCCCCAGGCACAGCCCGCTCCCACTCCGGCTCCCCAACCCGCTCCGGCAGCGGCGAAAGGCGCGGGCGGCATGCCCGTTCCCCCCGTTCAGTACCGCACGCCCAAGGGCTACGAGCACCTCGAAGACCGGGTGCCGCTGCGGGGCATGCGCCGCGCCATCTCCAACCAGATGCAGGCCAGCCACCTCTACACCGTCCGCACCCTGACCGTGGACGAGGTCAACCTCACCAAACTGGTGCAGTTCCGCGAGCGTGTGAAGGGCGACGCGCAGGCGGCGGGCGTCAAGCTTTCCTACCTGCCGTTCATCTTCAAAGCGGTCGCCGCCGCGCTGAAGAAGTACCCCAGCCTCAACTCGTCCTTCGACGAGGCGTCGGGCGAGATCGTGATGAAGCGGTACTACAACGTCGGCATGGCGGTCGCCACCGACGCGGGCCTCACCGTGCCTGTGCTGCGGGACGTGAACCACAAGAGCATCTTCGAACTCGCCGGGCAGGTCACCGACCTCGCGGGCCGCGCGGGGGCGGGCAAGCTCAGCCCCGACGAGCTGGCGGGCAGCACCTTCTCGGTGACGAACATCGGCTCCATCGGGGCGCTGTTCTCCTTCCCGATCATCAACGTGCCCGACGCGGCCATTCTGGGCGTCCACTCCATCGTGAAGCGGCCCATCGTGAACGAGCGCGACGAGATTGAGGTCGCGCACATGATGTACCTCTCGCTGTCCTTCGACCATCGCCTGGTCGACGGGGCCGAAGCCGCCCGCTTCTGCAAGGAAGTGATCCGGCTGCTGGAAAACCCCGACCGCCTGATGCTGGAAGCGATGTAGAGCTTCGCCACCCCCAACGGTCAGCCCCTCCCCGGCTGGCCGCTTTGCTTTTCAAAGCATGAAGGCGAGGTCAGGGCCGGGTCAAAGGGGCGTCAGCTTGGGGCGCTAGGGTGCGTGGTCATGGGGTCCTGGCCCACGGGCACGGACTGCCGGATTGGATAGAGTGACTGTGATGACCCGCTTCCGTACCCTTGCCGCGCTGCTGCTCCTGACCCTGGCCTCCGGGGCCGGGGCGCTGAAGCTGCGGGTGGTGGACCCGGAGTTGCAACTGAATCTGGGCTACGGCGAAAGCAGCGGGGGCCGCATGACCGTGCAGCTTGTCCGGAACTACAGCGGCCCCGTGGTGCTGCTGTTTTCCCGCAGTGAAGACGAACGCAACGAGGGCCTGTTCCTGAGTCTCCAGCCCCGCTACGTGGGGACCCTCAGGGCCGGGCAGCTCACGCTGGAGGTTGGCAACACCGAGCAGACCCTGGCCCGCTTTCTGACGGGGCTGAAGCTCACGCTGACCGTCCAGCCCGTGGGCCAGATGCCGGGCGTGCGCCTGCCCACCGCCGAGAAACCTGCCCCTGAAGGAGGCCGCTGAATGCTCGCCCAGATTCTGGTCGTGGAGGACGATCCCCACCTCGGCCCGCTGCTCAAGGAATACCTGTCGGCCGATTACCTCGTGCACCACGCCGCGACCCTGAGGGACGCCCAGGCGTGGCTGGGAACCCACTCGGCGCAGCTCATTCTGCTGGACCTGAACCTGCCCGACGGCGACGGCCTCGACCTCGTGCAGGCGCTGCGGCAGTATTCCAGCACGCCGGTGCTGGTGCTCTCGGCCCGCTCGGGGGTGCAGGAGCGCGTGGCCGGGCTGAACGCCGGGGCCGACGACTACCTCACCAAGCCCTTCGCCATGCCGGAACTCGACGCCCGCATCACCGCGCTGCTGCGCCGCACCGCCGCCGGAACGGGCGTGAACCTGGGCAATACCAGCCTCAGCACCAGCAGCCTGCTGCTCACCGTGAATGACAAGAACGTCAACCTCACCGAGCACGAGGCCCGCATCCTCGAACTGATGATGCGCACCCCCGAGCGGGTCTTTTCACGGGCGGACATCGAGTCGCACCTCTACGGCTGGGAGACGCCCAACAGCAACTCGGTCGAGGTCCGCATCAGCCAGTTGCGCAAGAAACTGGAACACGCCGCCAGCGACCTGCGGATTCGGACCATCCGCAACGTGGGCTACGTGCTTCAGGCGAGCTGACCTTCCTCCTGAGCCGCCCATGTGGACTGCCGCCTGCCCCCTCCGCGCCCGCGTGGGGGGGCTTTGCCGTCCGGGGGAGGCGGGGTGACCCGTCCCGCCCCCCTCGAGTCGGCCCGCGTCGCGTGGCGGCACAGCCTGCGCTTTCGGCTGGCGCTGGTGTACACCCTGCTGGCGACCGTGGTGATCGGGGTGGTGGGGATCGGGATGCTGACCCTGCTGCTGCGCGGAATGGACGAACAGTTCCAGGCCCGGCTCAACGACCGCGCGGACGCCATTGCCGAGCGGCTCTTTTCCCCCGCGCAAACCGTGGGCCAGAGCCTGCCGCCCATCAGCGGGTACACGGCGCTGCTGGACGACGAGAACCGGGTGATTCAGGCGTCGCCGTCGCTGCGGCTGGAATCGGGCGCCCCCTTTCCCTACGCGGGGGAGATGCGCTTTCCCATCCTGGGCACGCCGATGCGGGCGGCCACCCGCCCGGTGGAGGACTTCGGCACCGTGTGGGTGGCCCTCCCGGAAGACGACCTCGTGAACGCCCGCGAGAGCGCGACCCGCGCCCTGCTGCTCGCGCTGCTGCTGACCCCCGGCGTGATGCTGGTCGTGGGCTGGTGGGTGGGGCGGCGGGCGCTGGCGAACCTCAGCGGGGCGGCCGACCTCGCCGACCGGATTGACCCCACCCGCAGCGTGGCGACCCTGCCGCTGCCGGAACGGGAAGACGAGGTGCACCGCCTCCTGGCGGCCCTCAACCGCCTGCTGGTCCGCATCGAGGCGGTGCAGGCCCGCGAGAAGCAACTGCTGGGCCAGATCGTGCACGAGCTGGGCGCTCCACTCACGGTGCTGCGGGCCAGCCTCACGCGGGCCACCGAGCGCACGGATGATCCCGAGGTGGCCCGCGCCGCGCTGGTGGCCGACGAGCTGACCTTCACGACCCAGGACCTGATGCAGCTCGCGCGGGGGCAACTGGAGATGAAGGTCGCGTGGCACTTCATCCCGGCGGCGACCCTGCGTGGGCGGCTCGACCGATTGGTGCCGGGGACGACCTTCGCGGGCGACTGGGGCGGGATGCTGCTGTGCGACCCCGACCGCCTGACCCAGGCGCTGCGGAATCTGCTGGCGAATGCCCGCCGCGCCGCCGGGCCGGAGGGCGAGGTCACGCTGACCCTGTGTGAGACGCCGGGGCACGTCACCTTCACCGTGCAGGACAGCGGCCCCGGCCTGCCGCCCGAGCTGGGCGAGCGTATCTTTGAACCCTTCGTCAGCGGCAGCGGCTCCAGCGGTCTGGGCTTGAGTGTGTCGCGGCAGATCGCGGCGCTGCATGGCGGCACCCTGACGGCGGGCAACGCGCCGGGGGGCGGGGCCGAGTTCGTCCTGACCCTGCCGGGACCGGAACTGGGCGACGAGGAAGACGAGGTGCAGGCCGACGACCACCCCGGGGACACCCCCATCGGGACGGCCGCACCCGCGTCCTGACGGGTGGGGCGAAGCCGCTATCCTCCGGGCGTGACCGCCCTCGCCGACTCCGCCGCAGCCCAGGCCGAACTGCTCGCGCTGCTGACCCTGCGCTTCACGCCCGCGCTGGGGCCGCGCCGCACCGAGAGCCTGCGGCGGCACTTCGGCTCGGCGGAGGCGGCGCTCGCGGCTCCCCTGACCGCGCTGCGGGGGGTGCCGGGCCTGGAGGCCAAGACGGTCGCCGCCATCGGCACGCCGGGGCCCCGCGAGCAGGCCGAGGCGGAGCTGCGGAAGGCGAAAGCCGGGGGCGTCACCCTGCTGGGGCGCGGGCTGCCCGGCTACCCGGAGGCGCTCGAGGCCCTGGGCGATCCCCCGGCGGTGCTGTGGGTCCTCGGCGACTTGCCCGACCTCCCGGCGGTGCCCCGCGCGGTGGGCATCGTGGGCACGCGGGGCGCGAGTCCGCACGCCCGCTCGCTGACCCGCGACCTCGCCGCCGACCTCGCGCGGGCGGGGGTGGTCGTGGTGAGCGGCCTGGCCCGCGGCATCGATACCGAGGCGCACCGGGCGGCGGTGGACGCCGGGGGCCTGAGCATCGGCGTGCTGGGCAGCGCGGTCAACCACATCTACCCCGCCGAGAACGCGGAGCTGGCCGGGCGGCTCACCCTGGTCAGCGAGTACCCGCTGGGGACCGGCCCCGCGCAACACCACTTTCCGGCGCGAAACCGATTGATCGCAGCGCTTTCGGCGGGCGCGGTGGTCGTGGAGGGCGAACTCAAGAGCGGCTCACTCATCACCGCCACCCATGCGCTGGAATGTGGCCGCACCGTCTTCGCCGTGCCGGGCCGCGCCGGGGACCCCCGCGCCGCCGGGCCGCACCGGCTGCTGCGCGAGGGAGCGGTTCTCACCGAGACGGCGGGCGACGTGCTGGCCGAACTGGGTTGGGAGGAAGGCCCCGCCGCCCGCCTCCCCGACCTCCCACCCGAGCAGGCCCGCGTGTACGCGGCGCTGAGCACGCCCGCCACCCTCGACGACCTGCGTGGAGCCACCGGGCTGGGCCTCGCGGAGCTTCAGACGGCGCTGGTGATGCTGCAACTCATGGGCCTGGCCGAAGAGGTGGGCGGGCGCTGGACGCGGCGGTAGGGGAGAGGTGAGCCTGACAAACGCGGAGGCGCGGGTCCTCCTGGCCCTGCGGGGCGGCGCCGATCTCGTCCGGCACCTGCGGCAGACCGGGCGCGGCCCGTACTACACGCTGGCCGGGCGGCGGCTGGGCGTGGTCACCGTCAAGGGGCTGGAGGGGCGGGGATTGATCGCGCTGGAAGGCGGCCCCGGACAGGCCAGGGCGACATACACCCTCACCGAACGGGGCGAGGCGGCGCTGACGGGGTGGGAGAAGGGGAGGACCCCCTAGCCGCACCCTCCGGCGCCGTGGAATGCTGCCCTCATGACCAAACAGGGTATGGACGTGCTGGTGCTGGGCGGCACCCAGTTTGTGGGGCGGCATATCGTGGAGACGCTCCTCTCGGCCGGGCACCGGGTCGCGGTGTTCACGCGCGGGCGCACCCCCGACGAGTTGCCGGAGACGGTCGAGCGCCTTCACGGCGACCGTGACGGCGGCGCGGAAGGGCTCGCCGCCCTCTCCGGGCGCACCTGGGACGCCTGCGTGGACGTGAGCGGCTACACGCCCCGGCAGGTGCGGGCCAGCGCCGAGGCCCTGCGAGATTCGGTGGGCCGCTACGTTTTCGTCAGTACGGTGAGCGTGTACGCCGAGCAGGGCCGCCACCCCGTTCGAGAGGACGACCCCCGTTTTCCTCCTGCTGCCGAGGACGTGACGGAAGTGACGGGAGAGACGTATGGGCCGCTGAAAGTCACCTGCGAGGACATCGTGGAGGAGGTCTACGGCGAGCGGGCCACCCTGCTGCGCCCGCAGATCGTGGCGGGACCGTATGACCCGACTGGGCGCTACACGTACTGGGTGGACCGGGTAGCGCAGGGAGGCCGCTTCCTCGCGCCGGGGGACGGCTCGGACTCCGTGCAGGTGATTGACGCCCGCGACCTCGCCCGCTTCACGGTGACGGTGCTGGAACAGGACATTCCTGGTGTCTTCAACCTCGCCGGGCCGCGTCTGGAGTGGCGCGAGTTCGTGGACGTGGCGCGGGAGGCGACCGGGGCGAACGCTGAAGCTGTCTGGGTGGACGCGGCCACGCTGGAAGCGCAGGGCATCGGCTGGAACGAGTTGCCCATCTACGTCCCGGCGAGTGGCGAGCAGGGCGGCCTGATGGACGTGGCGAACGACCGCGCCGTCGCCGCCGGGCTGACCCTCACCGACCCGGGGGCGACGGCCCGCGACACCCGCGCCTGGAGCGCCGGGACCCCGCAAAAGGTTTTTCTGACCCCCGAACGCGAGGCAGCGGTGCTGGCCGAACACGGGTAACCCCGTGCGCAGGGGCAGCCCCGCCCCGGCCGAACGGAGGCTAGGGCGGCCCCTGACGCCGCCCCACGGCACGAGTCTGGGGCCGAGGGGGGCGCGGCGCGGGTCGGGGCCGCCCGGAGCGTGCCGGACCTGAACTTCGTCGGCCGGAGGCAGGCGGGGGGGAGAAGCGGGGCGAAGGAGACGGGGAAGGCGGTGGTATGCTGGCCGCGCAAGACTGAGCGGCCCGCAGACCGGGGGAGGTGCGCCTTATCACGCAGGAAATCTGGGCGGACGTGCTGGGGTACGTCCGCCAAAATATCTCGGAAGTGGAATACAAGACCTGGTTCGCCCCCATGAAGAACCTGGGCGTTCAGGGCGGCTCGCTGGTGCTGGGGGTGCGCAACTCCTTCGCGCAGGAGTACGTGCGGCGGCAATACCAGCTCCTGCTGGAAGACGCCCTGCGCGACCTGGGGGCGGAAAACCCGCAGGTCACCTTTCAGGTGCTCCCCGCCGTGCAAGAAGCGATGATCCTGCCCGAGGACCCGCCCCCGCCCCGGCCCGGCCCCGGCAAGGCGGCCCCCGCCGCGCCCGCCCCCGCCGACAACCGCAAGTCGCTGAACCCCAAGTACACCTTCGAGAACTTCGTGGTCGGTCCCAACAACAACCTCGCGCACGCGGCGGCGCTCGCGGTGGCCGAGTCGCCCGGCAAGGCGTACAATCCCCTCTTTATCTACGGGGACGTGGGCCTGGGCAAGACCCACCTGATGCACGCGGTGGGGCATTACCTCGCCGAGCGGTTTCCCGACAAGCGCATCGAATATGTCTCCACCGAGTCTTTTACCAATGACCTGATCAACGCGATTCGCGAAGACAAGATGACCCAGTTTCGCAACCGCTACCGCTCGGTGGACCTGCTGCTGGTCGACGACATCCAGTTTCTGGCGGGCAAGGAGCGCACGCAAGAAGAGTTCTTCCACACCTTCAACGCGCTCTACGAGAACCACAAGCAGATCATCCTGAGTTCGGACCGTCCGCCCAAGGACATCCAGACGCTCGAAGGCCGCCTCCGCAGCCGCTTCGAGTGGGGACTAATCACCGACATCCAGTCTCCCGAGTTCGAGACGCGGGTGGCGATCCTGAAGATGAACGCCGAGCAGAGTCACACGGCCATTCCGCAGGAGGTGCTGGAACTGATCGCTCGGCAGGTCACCAGCAACATCCGCGAGCTGGAGGGAGCGCTGGTGCGCGTCGTCGCCTACGCCAGCCTCAACAACGTGCCGCTGTCGCGCGTCGTGGCTGCCAAGGCCCTGAGCAACGTCTTCGCGCCGCAGGAGGTCAAGGTCGAGATGATCGACGTGCTCAAGGCGACAGCCGCGCACTTCGGCCTCTCGCCCGACCAGATACGCGGTTCGGGCCGCGCCCGCGAGGTCGTCGTGCCCCGGCAGGTCGCCATGTACCTCGTGCGCGACCTCACCGGGCACTCGCTGCCGGAGATTGGGCAGTTTTTCGGCCGCGACCACTCCACGGTCATGCACGCCGTCTCCAAGGTGACTGAACAGATGGGTAAGGACCTTGAGCTGACAGCCGCTGTCCAGACCCTCCGGGGCCAGCTTAAAGATGTGGAAGATGAGCGAAAAGAGGCGTAACTTCATGATGCGTTCTGCTGACGCGCAAATAAGTTCCAAATTCTGTTCCAAAAGGGTGTGCAAGGTTTCACGATCTGTGGACAAACTTGTGGATAACCCTCAAAACCTGTGGATAAGTCGCCATTTTCTGTGGATAAAATTGTGGATAAGTGGGGTAGTTTTCCACAGGGGGAAAGGGCCTGTGGAAAACCCCCCGAGTTATCCACAGGTTATCCACAGGTTTTCGAGTTTTCCACAGGCCGCTTGTGGATAAATTTTCTGCGCTGGGTGCGGTTTAAACTAGGTTTTCCACAATATCCACAGGCCCTACTACTACTACTACTATTTTTTTAATTTCTAGAAGACAGAAAGAGATAGACCCCTCCAGGGGGAAAGGTGGAAGATGAGAGCGCACGTCACCAAAAAAATTCTCAGTGAAGGCCTGGGCCTTCTGGAGCGGGTCATCCCCAGCCGCAGCAGCAACCCGCTGCTCACGTCCCTGAAGGTCGAGGCGAGCACCGAGGGCCTGACCCTCAGCGGGACCAACCTCGAGATCGACCTGTCGTGCTTCGTGCCGGCCGAGGTGCAGGAGCCGCAGAACCTCGTCGTGCCCGCGCACCTGTTCGCGCAGATCGTGCGGAACCTGGGGGGCGAACTGGTCGAGCTGGAACTCGCGGGCAATGAACTCGCGGTGCGGGCGGGCGGCAGCGATTTCAAGCTTCAGATCGGGGATTTCGACGCGTACCCGCCCCTCTCGTTCCCCACCCACGCCGACGTGAGTCTCGACGCCGCCGAGCTGTCGCGGGCGCTGGGCAGCGTGCGCTACGCGGCGAGCAACGAAGCGTTTCAAGCGGTCTTCCGGGGCATCAAGCTGGAGCACCGGCAGGAGTCGGCCCGTGTGGTCGCCTCGGACGGGTACCGGGTGGCCCTGCGTGATTTCCCGGCCAACGGCGACGGGCGCAACCTGATCATCCCCGCCCGCAGCGCCGACGAGCTGATTCGGGTGCTGCGCGACGGCGAGGCCCGTTTCACCTACGGCGAGGGCATGCTCAGCGTGACCACCGAGCGGGTGCGGATGAACCTCAAGCTGCTCGACGGCGAATTTCCCGACTACGAGCGGGTGATTCCGAAAGACATCCGGTTGCAGGTGACCCTGCCCGCCACCGCGCTCAAGGAGGCCGTGGGCCGCGTGGCCGTGCTGGCCGACAAGAACGCCAATAACCGGGTCGAGTTCCTCGTCTCCGAGGGCAAGCTGCGCCTCGCCGCCGAGGGCGACTACGGCCGCGCCCAGGACACCCTCGATGTGGTGCAGGGTGGCATGGAACCCGCCATGAGCCTCGCTTTCAACGCCCGGCACGTCCTCGATGCCCTCGGGCCGATCGAGGGGGAAGCCGAACTTCTTTTCTCGGGCTCCACCAGCCCCGCCATCTTCCGCGCGAGCGGGGGGGGCGGGTATATGGCGGTCATGGTCACGCTGCGCGTCTGAGGGGCCTCCCAGGGGCGGCACGGGCCATTCCCTCCGCCGCCCCCCACCCCCACCCGAGGCAGCCAACCCGCCCCCCGTATAGTGTCAGCGATACACCTTCCCCCATGGGGGAGTGCAGGCCAGGAGGTCCCAGCATGAACATCGAGAAAGTGATCGCCCGTGAAGTGCTCGACTCGCGCGGCAACCCGACGGTGGAAGCCGAAGTTCATCTCGACAGCGGTTTTTCGGGCCGCGCCATCGTGCCCTCGGGGGCCAGTACCGGCACCCACGAGGCGCTCGAACTGCGCGACGGCGGCGACCGTTACGGCGGTAAGGGTGTCCTGAAAGCCGTGCAGAACGTGAATGAGGCCCTCGGTCCCGCCGTGGTCGGCCTCGACGCCTCCGAGCAGGGGGCCGTGGACGCCGCGCTGATGGCGGTGGACGGCACCCCCAACAAGGGCCAGATGGGGGGCAACGCGATCCTGGCGGTCAGCCTTGCGACCGCGCGGGCCGCTGCCGCCGAGCTGGACGTGCCCCTCTACCGCTACCTGGGCGGCAGCAACGCCAAGACGCTTCCCGTGCCGATGATGAACCTGATCAACGGCGGGGCGCACGCCGACAACTCGGTGGACTTTCAGGAGTTCATGGTGATGCCCGTCGGGGCGCCCTCCTTCCGCGAGGCGCTGCGCTACGGGGCCGAGACCTTCCACACGCTGAAAAAGGTGCTGTCCTCGCGCGGCTACAACACCAACGTGGGCGACGAGGGGGGCTTCGCCCCCGACCTGAAAAGCAACGAGGAAGCCCTGCAAGTACTGCTGGAAGCCATCGAGAAGGCGGGCTACGAGCCGGGCAAGGACATCGCCATCGCGCTCGACCCCGCCGTGACCGAGCTGTACAGGGACGGCCAGTACCACCTGGAAAGTGAGGGGCGCACGCTCTCGACCGCCGAGATGGTGGACTTCTGGGCGGACTGGAGTTCGCGCTACCCCATCGTCTCTATCGAGGACGGCCTCGCGGAAGACGACTGGGACGGCTGGCAGCAGCTCACCGCACGGATCGGGGACCGGGTGCAGCTCGTCGGGGACGACCTCTTCGTGACCAACCCCGAGCGCCTTGCGCGGGGCATCGAGACGGGCGTGGGCAACGCGATTCTGGTGAAGGTGAATCAGATCGGCTCGCTGACCGAGTCGATGGACGCCATCGAACTCGCCAAGCGCAGCCGCTACGGCACCATCATCAGCCACCGCTCGGGCGAGTCGGAGGACTCCTTCATCGCCGACCTCGCCGTCGCCACCAACGCCGGGCAGATCAAGACCGGCTCGGCCTCCAGATCGGACCGCATCGCCAAGTACAACCAGCTTCTGCGCATCGAGGACGCGCTGGGCAGCTCGGCCATCTATCTCGGCCGCAGGGCGTTGAGGTAACCCGGAGTCCAGTTCTGGGGATCAGGCGTCAGGGGAGGGCACTTCCTGAGACCTGATCCCCGGACGTTTCACCCTCTGGAATTGATTCCAAGCCAGAAAGCAGGCACCCATGAAACACTTCGACAGAGCCACCAAGATCGTCGCCACCATTGGCCCGGCGAGCCGCAATCCGCAGACGCTGGGGCGGATGATGGACGCGGGGCTGAACGTGGTCCGCATGAACTTCAGCCACGGGGACCCGGAAGACCACCGCCACACCGTGCATATGGTGCGGGAACTCGCCGCCGAGCGCGGGCTGACCATCGGCATTCTGCAAGACCTGCAAGGCCCCAAGATCCGGGTCGCCCGCTTTGCGGAGGGGCAGGTCACGCTGGAGGCCGGGGGGCGCTTCACCATCACGATGGACGACGTGGAGGGCAACGAGGAGCGGGTGGGCAGCACCTACAAGGGGCTGGCGCAGGACGTGTACCCCGGCCTGACCCTGCTGCTCGACGACGGCAACCTCGCCCTGCGGGTCGACCAGGTACGCGGCCACGACATCCAGACCACCGTGCTGATCGGCGGCGTCCTGAAGAACAACAAGGGCATCAACGTGCCCGGGGCCGACCTCTCGGTCCCGGCCCTGACCGAAAAGGACGTGCAGGACATGGAGTTCGGGGCCGCGCTGGGGGTGGACTGGGTCGCCCTGTCGTTCGTGCGCTCGCGCGACGACCTGCTGCTCGCCCGGCACTACCTCGCCCGCTTCGGCAGCCGGGCCAAGCTGATGGCGAAGATCGAGAAGCCGCAGGCGGTCGAGCGTTTCGAGGACATCCTGCGCGAGGTCGACGGCATCATGGTTGCCCGTGGGGACCTCGGGGTGGAGATGCGGCCCGAGCAGGTGCCCACCATCCAGAAGCGCCTGATCCGGCTGTGCCGCGAGGCTGGGAAACCCGTGATCACCGCGACCCAGATGCTGGAGAGCATGATCGGTCTGCCCCGGCCCACCCGCGCCGAGGCGTCGGACGTGGCGAACGCGATCTACGACGGCACCGACGCCGTGATGCTCTCGGCGGAGTCGGCGGCCGGGCAGTACCCGGTCGAGGCCGTCGCCATGATGGACCGCATCGCCCGCGAGGCCGAGAGCAGCGAGCACTACGAACTCCTTCAGCGCCAGATGGTCGTGGAGACCGAACTCGCGCAGGACTCTATCGCCTTTGCCGCCTGCTCCATCGGCGAGAAGCTGGAAGCCCCGGCCATCGTGACCTTTACCAGCACGGGCGGCGCGGCCACCCGCATCGCCAAATACCGGCCCCGGGTGGCGATCCTGGCCCTGACCCCCAACGAGCAGACCCGCAACCAGCTCGCCCTGACCTGGGGCGTCTCGCCCATGCTCAGCGAGGACCCGCACGACACCGATGACATGGTCCGCATCGCCAACGACGAGCTGAAAAAGAGCGGTCTGGCCGACGTGGGCGACCGATACGTCATCACGGCGGGCGTGCCCTTCGGCGTGCGCGGCACCACCAACATGCTGCGCGTCGAGCGGCTGCGTGAGGAAGACCTGAGCGACCGCGTTTAGGTCTTTCCCCCAGGTTCATCCCGCTCCCGCCTGTCAAGCTGATGTCAGGCGGGAGCGGGATTTTTATCCACAGGGCGCGGATTTTTCCACAGGGGAGGTGTGGATAACTCTGGGGGAGAGGCCGTGGCTCAGAGTCTTTCCGGTACCACCCGCACGAAGCGGTCCTTGCCCTTCTGGAGCACCACACCCTCCGCTGGAAGTTCGACGGCGGCCTGTGGGTCGGTCAGGGCCTCGCCGTTCACCTTCAGGCCCCGGTTCTGAACCAGCTTTTTGGCCGCCCCGTTGCTGGGTTCCAGCCCCGCGAGGACGGCCAGCCGTACGGCGCTGTAGCGCCCCCCTTCGCCCGCGAGGTCGGCGGGGACGGGCACGCTGGGGATGTCGTCGGGAATCGCGCCCTTCGCCACCGCCTTGAAGCGGGCTTCGGCGGCGTCCAGATCGGCGTCCGGGTGCAGCCAGCGCACGACCTCGCGGGCGAGTTCGCGGTGGGCGGCGACGGGGTGCCCGGCGAGCAGCTCGGCGATCCGCTCCTGCGGCAGGTCGGTCAGCAGGGTGAAGTAGTTCTCCAGCAGAGGGTCGGGCACCTTCATCAGCCCGGCGAACATGGCGTGCGGCTCGTCGGTCAGGCCGATGTAGTTGTCGAGGCTCTTGGACATCTTCTCGGTGCCGTCCAGCCCCACCAGGAGGGGCAGCGTCATCACGACCTGCGGTTCCTGCTCGTAGTCGCGTTGCAGGGCGCGGCCCACGAGGTTGTTGAAGAGTTGGTCGGTGCCACCGAGTTCCACGTCTGCCCGCAGCGCCACCGAGTCGTAGCCCTGGGTGAGCGGGTAGAGGAGTTCGTGCACGGCGATGGGCACGCCGCCCTCAAAGCGCTTCTTGAAATCGTCGCGCTCCATGATGCGGGCCACCGTATAGCGGCTCGCCAGCCGGATCACGTCGGCGTAGCCCATGGGTTCGAGCCACTCGCCGTTGAAGCGCAGCTCCAGCACCTCCGGGTCGCTCCGCAGAATCAGCCTGCACTGGTCGAGGTAGCTCTGGGCGTTGGCGCGGGTTTCTTCCAGCGTGAGGGGCGGGCGCGTCTTGGACTTGCCGGAGGGGTCCCCGATCATCGCGGTGAAGTCCCCGATCAGCATGATCACCCGGTGCCCGAGGTCCTGAAACTGCCGCATCTTGCGCAGGATGACCGCGTGCCCGAGGTGCAGGTCGGGGCGGGTGGGGTCGGCGCCGAGCTTGACGCGCAGCGGGGTACCCGTTTCCAGGCTGCGGCTGAGCTTGCGGCGCAGGTCGTCTTCGGAGACAAGGTCCACGACGCCGCGCTTCAGGACGGCGAGCTGTTCGTCTACGGGCAGGTTTCTTCGAATCTCGGTCATGGGGTCTCCACAAAGGAAAGCGGCGCACTCGCTCTCTGGCCGGTGCGCCGCTTCGGGGTTGGATTTCAGGCTGTGACTGACCCTCCCACCCTAGCGGCGAGGCGGATAGTGCTCATCGGGTTGGGCACGTCGGGTCAGACGCCTCATGCGGCGCAGCATAGCAAGCGGCGCGGCCTCCCGTACTCTGTCTCCCGTGAAGACGATCCACGAGCTGCGGGCCACCTTTCCCCGCCCCGGTCGCCTGGAGTGGATCGGGCTGCGGGAAGCCCGCCGCGCCGCGGTGCGGAGCGTCCCCGAAGCCGAACTGCACCCCCTCGTCGGGTTGATCGGGGACCACGGCAAGCTGGCCCCGCCCCGGCTGCGGGCCTTGAGCGGCGAGCCGGGCGAGGCGGCGACCCCCAGCCATGCCCCGCCCATCCCCGGCGGCCCCGGACGGCGGCAGGTCACGCTGATTCAGGCCGAGCACCTGCCCGTGATCGGCGCCCTCGCGGGCCTGGAGACCGCCACGCCCGAGCAGCTGCGCCGCAACCTCGTGGTCAGCGGCCTTCCGTTGCTGGCCTTGAAAGACGCCCGCTTTCGGGTGGGCGAGGTCGTGCTGGAGGGCACCGGGGAGTGCCATCCCTGCTCGCGGATGGAGGAGACACTGGGGGAGGGCGGCTACAACGCGGTGCGCGGGCACGGCGGGCTGACCGCGCGGGTCATTCGGGGGGGCGTGGTCCGGGTGGGCGACGTGGTGACGCCGCTGTGAGCCACCCCCCGCTGGATGCCCGGCTGGAGGCGGTCCTGTCGCTCATTCGCGCCGACACGCACGCCGATATCGGCTCGGACCACGCCCATCTCCCCATCCGCCTGATCCGGGAAGGGCGCATCGGGCGCGGCGTGATCGTCGAACTCAATCCCGGTCCCCTGGCCCTCGCCCGGCGCAACGTGGCGCGGGCGCGGCTGGAGGGGGCGCTGGAGGTGCGGGAGGGCGACGGGTTCGGTCCCCTGGCCCCCGGCGAGGTGGAGAGTGCCAGCGTGACTGGCATGGGGGCGGGCACCATCGCGGGCATCCTGCGCCGGGGGGGGGAACGGGTGCCGCCCGCGCTGGTGCTCCAGCCCAACGATTCACCTACGCCCATTCGCACCTGGGCGCGGGAACACGGCTACCACCTGCGGGCAGAGCGCCTGATTCCGGGCCACTGGCCCTACCCGGTGCTGCGGCTGGAGCGGGCTGGAGGAGAGGACCCGGCCTATGCGGGGTTGCCCCTCGCCGCCGCCCTGCGCTACGGTCCCCACCTGCTGCGCGAAGGCTCCCCCGTGCTGCGCCGCCAGGTCTGGGACGACGTGGTGCGCCTGACGCCGCTCGCCGCCCCCGGCCGCACCGCCCAGACTGAGCTGGAGACGGCGCGGGCGGCGCTTGACGTGCTGGAAGGCCGTGTTCGCGGCGTCACGGCGGTGGGGCCGGAGGGGCCGTGAGGCCCGCGCCAGCGAGGGTGAGGGCCACGTGCCCGGCACGGACGCTGAGCTCCGTGAGGGGCTCGGCAAGCGACAGGCACAGCCAGCGGCCCACCGGCAGGGTCCCGGCGAACACGTGTGAGACGCCCTCGGCCTCGTGGGTGGGGACAGGTCCGGCCGCGTAGACCCGCCGGGGTCCCTCGCCCGTTCGCAGGCCCAGAGCGAACTGGGGCGGCCACTGGTCCGGGCGCGGGGCGCCGGGCAACACGTCGGCCCGCACCGTCACGCTGCGGGGGGACTGCGCCGCAAAGGTGAGCACCAGGGACGGCGCCGGACCGGGATGACCCCGCCGCAGCACCCGCACCAGACCACCCTCCGAGATCACCCGGTACCCGCCGGGCGTTCGGTGCTCCCGGCGCGGATGTTCCTGGCAGGCGGGCGCGGCCGCAGCCTGCGGAACGGGTCCCTGGGCGTGGGAAAGCGGCGTCTGGGCGGGCAGCGCGGCCCGCGCCTGCGCTTCCAGGGCCGTGTCCCCGACCCGCCGGGCATACAGCAGGCTCAGTGAAGGCTCGGTGGGCAGCAGGAAGCGGGCGAGGTCGCGCCGCCGCGCGTCCCGGTCCGGAGCGGGTAGGGTGGCCGCCAGGGCGCAGCGGAGCAGTTCGCGGGAGAAGCCCAGCGTCGCCGCGCCGTCGGGGACCCGGGCGCCGAGATCCGGCAGCGAGAGCCGCTCGCTGGCCGCGACCGGCACGAGCAGGCCCAGGCGCACCCCCAGGGCCAACGTCTCCTGCGCCGCTTCTCCCAGCAGCGCGGCGGCGAGTTCGGGCGTGACCGGTCCGTAGATCTGCGCGAGGTGCGCCAGCGCCCAGCGCTCGGAGGGCGTGCGGGAGGCCAGACCACTGAGCAGTACCTCGCTCGCCTGTGCGGGAAGCCGCAGGTCGGGTGCCGGGGGGTCACGTTCCAGCAGGGCTTGCAAGTAGGGCAGCGAACCTTCCGAACACTGCGCCAGGCGCGTGGCCAGCACGTCCCGGTCCAGCGCTGGGGTCCGTTCCGGCAGGCGCGGGCGCAGCAGTTCGCTGACCTCCTCCACGCCCAGGGGGGGCAGTGAGATCACGTGGAGCCGGGGTCCGGCGACGCGCCGCAGCAGGGGTCCCAGGGCGTGCTCCTGCTCCAGCGCCGGGCCGGAGGGCGGGGCCGTGACCACCACGGCGAGCGGCCCGGGCAGGTCGAGCGCGGCGCTCACCAGCGCGGTCCACCAGCGGTCTTGCGCTGGGGGATCGTGCAAGATCAGCAGCAGCGGCGCTGCGGCGGCCCCCAGCAGTTCAGTGATTTCCACCAGGCTCTCGGGTTCCGGGCGCCGGGGCACCGCCGCTGCGGCGCCCGCGGGCAGCAAGCGCCGCAGCTGCAGCTTCAGGGCTGTCTGGCACAGGGCGCCGCCATTGTCGGCGTGGACTTTCAGCGTCTGCCAAGCGCCGCCCTCGGCCAGCGCCGCGAGCAGCAGGCGCCGGGTCCCGGCCTCCCCACGCACGAACGCGACTTGCGGCCGCTGCTGCGCCCGCCTCAGCACCTCCTGCCACTGCGCCTGCTGGGCGGACCACAGGGGCAGGGGTGCCGGGGCAGGCTCAGGTAAGCCGAGGTTCAGCCCCAGCGCCCCTGCCCGCCCGGTGATCAGCCGCACACTCGCCCAGTCGCCCCGCCCCGCCAGCCGTGAGGCCGCCCGCGCCAGCCGCGTCTCGATGCGGTCAAGCAGGGCGGCCCGCTGGCTGTCGAGCCACTCGCGAAAGGCCGTAGTCCCCAGGTCCTCCAGGCCGCTCAGGGGTAGGCCGCGCAAGGCCGAGAGCCATTCCAGCACCTCGTGCTCCCCGCCGAAGTCGTCGGGCACCGCGGCCCAGTCGTCGAGGTCGGTGCGGCAACGCAGGGCGAGCAGAGGCTGACGCGGCGGCAGCCCCACGCCCCGCTGCCGCAACCGCAGCAACTCGACCCTCAGGTTGCCCAGCGCGTCCGGCGTTTCCCACAGCAGCCCCGCCAGATGCTCGCGGTGGTGGGCGCGGCCTTCGAGCACCAGGTAGGTCACCAGCGCCAGACCCTTGTGAAACAGCGGCAGCGCGGCGGTCCCGTCCCACAGGGCGACGTGCCCCAGAACCTCCAGACGCCAGGACTCCCGGTCCCCCGTCAACACCCGCTGCGGCGTCATCACGTTTCACCCCCGAAGTCGTGTGGTGCGCACCCGGCCTGAGCTGTGGTCATCCACGGCTCGGGCCCGGTGGGTGGGCGTGCCCGGGAAGACCCGTGTGGAGCCCGTATCCCCGACACGCCAGGAAGTGACTGTGACCTGCTTCCCACCCCCTCAACGGCTTCTTCCAGCGTACCCCCCGGCGTAACAGACGTGAAGGGGTCATGGGTGCTTCATGTCTGAAAGGTGAAGGGCGCGGCTCACCGTCTCACGAAGTGTCAGCTTTGGCGTCACCGACGCGCAATGCACGGTTGTGTCTGGCCCGGCTCGTGCCGCGTTCCTCCCAGGGGACGGGAACGGGCCGGGCCGCTCCTGAGGAGGGGAGGCCGTCATGCAGCGCGGCTGGCACGGCGCATTCGTTCCTGACCCACGGGGCAGGGCGGGTCCGTGACACGCGGTGTCTGCCCTTCACTGCGCTGTAACGCGACCCTCATTACAGTGCGCGTGCACGGCGAAGTCAGCAAAGCGTGCTTCACGCATTCGCGCTCAGGAGGAGGGTTGGCCCACCGCACGGCACCGCTCAGCAGCCTGTCCCCGTTCACCGTCCGCTGCACGACCGATGTACGACCAAGGGAGACTCATCATGCGTACCTACTGGATGCCCGCCACCCTGATGTTGCTCGCGAGCGTTGCCGGAGCGCAGACCATCAACCCCACCACCGGCTCGGGACCGGACCAGAAGAAAATCGGCAGCACGACCGCTTCGGTCACCCAGACGGTGAACCTGAAGCTGCCGGAAGCCACGGCGCTGCACCTCGACGCCAGTCAGCTCGTCTTCGACATCAGCCAGATTGACAAGCAGGACGGGACTTGGTACTGCGCTTACGGCCTGGGCTCCGACGAAAGAACGAATCTCGGCAACGACTTCTGGAACCAGACCCAGGTGCTGCCGCTGAAAACCTTCTACACGCCGGTCGCGGGGGAGTTCGGCAAGATCAACATCAGCGCGGGCGAACGGGTCACCCAGTATCCACCCGTGAAGACCGGAACCAACGGTGAGCTGGTCGCAGGCAGCAAGGATTACTTCGTCTGCTACCGGAGCTTCATCATTCAGAAGTTCTCGAACGTGGGCGGCTTCAAGCTCAGCGTTCAGCGCGACAACCCCGGGGCTGGCAAGCAGGGCAACCAGCTCATGTACATCCAGGACAACCCCTGTGACTTCTGGGGCGATGCAGGCGGCACCGGCCTGTACGACCTGCCCCCCGGCGCGTCCCGCGAGCTGATTCCCCGCCGCATGACGGTGGGCACCACCGGGGCGCGGGCCGCCGCCGCCAGCCAGGGCACCGCCGCGACCGACAAGGCGGCCGCGCGTCCGGCGACCTGCCGCGCCAACACGAGCTGGCTCGATGACCTGGTGGTCGTGGCCATCGTGGTCGACGGGGACCGCGCGGGCGACAACGTGGCCACGCTGACCTACACCCTGACCTCCAACACCAGCGGCTTCACCACCGGCAACTGAGCCCCGGCGGGGGGCAACGCGGTCACTCCCCGCGTTGCCCCCTTGACCCTGGCCGCCCCCCCACCGGGTCCCGCGTGCCCGCCCTCTCCCCCCGCTCCAGGAGGCCTGTTCCCATGCGCATGCTCGCCCGACTGCTCGCCTGCCTGCTGGCGCTGACGGCCCTGGCTTCGGCCCAGGGCACGATTGGTGTGGACCCGATTACGCGGCACTACACGGTCACGCCCGGCCAGACGGTCACGCAGGTGCTCAACATCTACAACCCCAACCAGACCGCCGTGCGGCTGAAGGTCGCCGTCTACCTGATGGACATGAACATCAGCGAGGTGGGCGAAAGCCAGTTCCTGCCGGTCGGGAGCGTCAAGGAAAGCAGCGGTCCCTGGACCACCGTGTCGCCGAGCGAGCTGGACCTGGGCGGGCAGGAGACCAAGCAGGTGCGCTACACCATCCAGGTGCCCGCCGACGCCGCGCCCGGCACCCACTGGGCCGTGCTGATGTTCGAGGGCCAGGAACCGGCGGCGGTGCCGGGCAAGACGCTCGCCAGCTTCCGGCTGCGGGTGGGGCACACCATGTACGTGCATGTGCAGCCCATGACGACCGCCGGGAGCATCACCGGGATCTTCGAGAACGTGCCCCAGACCGACACCGGGGCCTATGAGCTGGCCGTGCAGTACACCAACTCCGGCAACTCGGCGGTGGCGGTGCAGGGCCGGGTCGAGCTGCGCGACGCCGCGGGCACCCTGGTCGCGACCCTGCCGCTGGAGATCGCGGTGGCCCTGCCGGGCCGCAGCCTGCTGCTGCGCTCCGCGTGGGCCGGACCGGTGCCCAAGGGGCAGTACACCGCCCTGGTGATCCTGAACAACGGGCAGAAAAATAAGGACGTTCTCGCCGAGCATGTGGTGACCCTGCCCTTTGATCTCAAGGCGGCCGCGCCCGCTTCCGCCACCCCGCCGCCCCTCCCCGGTGCGGGCAGCGCCGGGGAGTCCGGAGGAGGCCGACCATGACGCCCTGTGTGCGGGCGCCGGGCAGGAGGAGCGGCAGAGGCGCCGGTCCCGCCGCCTGGCTGGCCGCCGCGCTGCTGCTGGGGGGCGCGGCCGCGCAGGGGGGGGACCTGCCGTTTCCGGCGCTGCCCCTGCCGAGTCCGGCCCCGGCCCAGACGGACGCCCTGCTGCGCCCGCTGATTCCCGACCTGATTGTGCTGCGGCGGCCCGCCGTCACGGAGGTGGCGTTTGACCTGGGGCCGACCAACTACCCGCCCGCGCAGTTCCCGGCCCGCTACCTCGCTCCGGCGCAGGCCTTTGGCGTGTTTTCCAGCTCAGCCCGGCCCTGGACGGTGCAACTGGAAGTCCGGGCACAGCCGGGCGTGGAGGGCCGCACGCTGCCCTTGCCGGGGCTGCACTTCCGGGTCAACGGCGGCCCCTGGGTGCAGGTCACCCCCGGTCCCCAGGTGGTCCTGAGCGGCACCGGGCCGTCGGCCGGGTGGCTGCCCCTGAACATCGAGTTCGCGCTGGACCTGACCGGTGCGGAAGCGGGCGGCGGCTACCTGTTCGACATGACCTTTACCGCCCTGGCGCTGCCCTGACCTCCCGGTGTTTTTCTCGGCGCAGCCCCCGAGCTGCGAGCGCTTCCCCCGAAGGTGAGGCCCCCCTATGTCCCGCTCCCTGCTGCTCCTGGCCTGGTCGCTGCTGGCTTCCCCGTCCCTGCCAGCGCTGACCCCGCTGGCGCTGGCCCAGTCGGGGCCGCCGACGGTCCAGGCCCCCGGCCCCCGCGAGGCGGCGCCGGACACCTACGTCACCCTGACGTTTGCCGCGGAGGGCCAGGGCGAGTACGTCTTCGAGGTCGGCAGTTCCCCGGACTGGGAGCCGGTGACCCGGCGGCGCACCCTGACCCTGCGCGGACGCACCCTGGTGCCGGTGACGTTCCGGGTGCCCACGCTGGCCCCGGTGGGCGACTCGCCCCCGCTGGTGCTGCGGGTCTTGCAGGGCGAGCGCGAGGTGGCCCGCGCCCAGGCGACCGTCCGGGTGTTGTCCCAGGCGCGGGTGGCGCTGCGCAGCCCGCTCCAGGCCGACGCCACCCCCGGCGAGCGCCTGAGCGTGCCCGTGGAGGTGCGCAACCTCGGCAACGAACCCGACACCGTCCGGCTGCGGGTCACCAACGTGGACGGCCGCCCGCAGCTCAGCGTGCCAGAGGTCCGGCTGGCCCCCGGCGAGGCGACGACCGTGACGGTTTCGCTGGACGCGGAGCAGGTCTCGGAAGGCTACCGCTACGTGCTGTTCGTGGAGGCGGCGTCGGCCCGTGACCCGCAGGCGCGGGCGACCACCCGCACCGACGCGGTGTACCGCACGGCGGCGGGCCAGCAGGCCGCCGCATTGGAGGGACCCAGCCTGCTCTTCCGGGTGCGTACCTCCGCCGAGGCCGGGGTCACCTGGTCGCCCCAGGGCACCGACTGGACGGTGCGCTACGCCCTCCAGCCCACCCTGGGCGGGGCGCTGTCCGACTACGTGCGCGGCACGGTGGGCGTCTCCGGCCTCGCGGGGGACCGCGGGTCGCCGCTGCCGCAGGGCACCGCCTTCGGCATCCAACTGGGCGCCGAGCGCTGGGTCGCCAACCTGTCGCTGGGCGCAGGCGGGGGACGGCTGGACGGCACCGTGCTGTGGGGCGCGTGGCGGGTCAGCCCCCGGGTGCAGTACGCCCGGCTGCCCGACGGCCGCGTGCTGGGTGCCGGGGTGCGGGCCAGCACCCAGGTCGCGGGCGGCGACCTGGAACTGGACGCCGGGACCTCGCTGGTGAGCCGCGGTGAGGACGAGCGGCGCACCGACCTGATCGGGGTGCGCTACGCCCGGCTGCTGGCTCCCGGCCTGGGGCTGTCGCTGGGGGTCGCGGGCGTGGGCCAGAGCGGGAGTGGCCCCTACCAGGGCAGCCTGATCTGGACCCAGCAGCTCAGCTACCAGGGCGAGGGTTTCGACCTGACCCAGAGCTACAGCGGCAGCCTCAGCGGCGTGCACGTCTTCGGAATCACCGGGGGGCTGACCCGGCTGGAACCCTTCGGGGTGCGGGCGGCGGCGGCCGTGCAGCTTCAGCCCGGCGGGGTGGTCTGGAGCGGTTCGGGGGTGCTGCTCTACAGCGGTCCCGGCGGGTTGGGGGCCAGCCTGTCCGGGCGGGTGGAGGGCGGGACCCTCCCCGACTCCGAGCTGGAGTGGAGCGTGTCTGCCGGAATCGTCTCGCCCACCTTCCAGGTGGGGGGCGCGTCGGTGCGGGC
This sequence comes from Deinococcus sp. HSC-46F16, assembly GCF_024171495.1. Lineage (NCBI taxonomy): Bacteria > Thermotogati > Deinococcota > Deinococci > Deinococcales > Deinococcaceae > Deinococcus > Deinococcus sp. HSC-46F16. Next base: position 155,854 of record NZ_JALJZW010000005.1, on the reverse strand, counting down.
CTCGGGCCTCTACACGGTGGGTTCCGACGACGACGCGCCGGGTGCCCTGGCCCAGCAGGCGGCGGTGGGCGCGGCGCTGATCCGTGGCCCCCTGAAGGCCACCGGGCAACTGGGCTGGCAGCGCGACCCCGGGCCGGGGGGGGCGCCGGGCGAGCGCCTCTCCGCAGCGGTGCAGGTCGACTACCGCCCAGGAGCGGACGACTTTGCCGTGCGCTACGTCTTCGAGCGCCGGGCAGAGGGCGGGGCCGACCCGGTGACGACCCACGGCCTGGGCCTGCGCTGGGAGCGGGCGTGGTCGCCGCGCCTGAGCACCGCCCTGGACTACGGCCGCACCTGGACGGTGCAGCCGCAGAGCCTGGCGACCGCCGACCTGCTGGGCATATCCCTGGGCCTGCGCGACGTGGGGGTAGGCGGCCTGAACCTCAGCGCGGGGTACCGCCTGCAAGCGCCGCAGGGCCTGGGGTCGGGCCACCTGACCCACACGGTGCGCCTGGGCGTGAGCTACGACTTCAGCCGGGCCTTGGCCACCCCGCAGGCCGTGATGAACCTGTTCGGCGGGCGCATCGGCGGCGAGGTACAGGGCACGCTCTACCGCGACCTCAATCTCAGCGGCACCCGTGACCCGGACGAACCCCCGCTCGCCGGGGTGACGGTCGAGATCGGGGGCGCGAGGAGTGTGTCCGACGCGCAGGGCCACTACCGGGTCCGGGCGCCCGTGGGCGAGCATGCCTTGAGTTTCCCCGCCGGACTCCCCGCGACCGTCGAGGCGCTGGAGACGGCCGGGGTCAAGGTGACCGAGAACGGCCGCGCCGAGCGCGACGTCGCCTTTGCGCCCGTCACGGCGCTCGAGGCGTTGGTCTTTCACGACGTCAACCGCAACGGCGCCGCGGACCCCGGCGAGGACCCGCTGCCCTACCTCGGCGTGGTGCTGAGCGGCCCGGTGTCACGCCAGTCGCAGGCGGACGCCCGCGGCACCGCGCGGCTGGGGGGCCTGCCTGCCGGGCGCTACAGCGTGGCCCTCGACCCCGCGCGGCTCCCGGAGGGCTTCACGCCCACCCAGTCCGCGCAGTCGGTTACCCTCCAGCCCGGCGAGCGGCCCCCGGCCCTGGTCCTGGGAGCCGCCCTGCCCCCGCGCGAGGCCGTCACCACCTACACGGCGGGAGCGCTGGCGGTGTTCGGCCGCCTCTCGCCCGGCACCGCCGCCGCCGGAACGCGCGTGCAGGTGCAGGTGCAGACCCAGGGCGCCCGCGGGCTGCGGGTCGAGGCCTTCGGACAGGTGCTGACGCCCGCACTGACCCAGGGCCGCGCCGAAGCCGCCCTCGCCGTGCCCGCCGGAACGGCGCCCGGCACCTACGACATCGTGGTCACCGTGAGCGGCGAGGGCGCCAGCCGCAGCACCACCCTCAAGCTCGTCGTGGTCACGCCCCCCTGAGCCACCCCAATAGATTATGTCTGAGACATAAAATGTGCTAAGATATTCGCATGAAGACCGTTCCTCACACCCTGGAATTCGGCACGCATCGGCTGCCCGCCAGCGCGGACGGCCTGCTGCATGCCGCCACCGCCCTGACGGCCTTGGGCGTCCCGATGCCTGCCGACTGGGCGACCTTCGCCGCCGGGCACGACCTTCAAAGCCCCGAGCGCGACTTCGGCGCCGGGCCGGAGCCCACCCTGGACGCGGGCGAGTTCGCCCGGCTCGCCTTCACCCTGGACACCCCTGCGGCGCGGCGCTGGCGCAAGCGGGCACAGACGCTGCTGGCCCGCGCGATGACCGGCGACGTGCGCCTGGCCGCCGAGATCGCCGAGCGCAACGCCAACCCCGAGGCCCGGCGCTGGCTGGCCGCCCGGCTGGAGAGCACCGACGCCCGCCGCGAGCTGATGAGCACGGTCGCCCGCCACGGCGGCGAGGGCCGGGTGTACGGCCAACTCGGCTCCATCAGCAACCGCAGCGTGCTGGGCACCGATTCGGCCACCATCCGGCGCGAGCGCGGGGTGCGGCAGACCCGCGACGGCCTGCGCAGCGACGAGCTGCTGCGCCTCGCCTACCTCGACACCGCCACCGCCCGCGCCATCGCCGAGGCGGGCGCCCACGGCAACGAGGCGATCCTGCGCGTCCACGAGGGGGTGGCCCGCCGCGAGCGCGACCTGTGGCGCGACTCGCCCTCGCCCCGCGCGAGCTGACCCCGTTCTCTTCCGCACGCGTCCCTCCCACGGGGCGCGTGTTCTCATGCGGGTGGGGCAGATGGGCCGGGAGGGCTGGTCTAGAATGCCGCGCGTGCCGTCCCTGCGACTGATACGGATTCCGGTTGGACAGTTGGAAGAACTGTTCAACCCGAGCGGACGGGTACAGCTCCGCAGGAGAGCGAGCAGGAACAGAACGGTTGCCGGGAAAGGAGTCCTTCTATCGGCGCCTTCCCGAGGGGAGAAGGGATTGGACGGAAACCGTGTGACTCCCGCCCCGTGCGCCCCCCGGAAGGAAGCGGCATGACCCGGCCTGTCCCCGGCACGCGGAGGGTGGGCGCGGCCCGGCGGGGGGGAGGCCCGCCCCGGACCCTGAACCGCGCGGTGCTCTCGGAGGTGCTGCGCTGGTACGCGGCGGGGGTGGCGCTGTTTCTGATCCTGCGGCTGACCGACATCCTCAGCACCAGCGTGGGGGCCTTCCTGACCTACGGGGCCACGCCGGGGCAGGCGCTGGGGGTCTTCGGGGCGCTGGCGCCCAACACGCTGAACGAGGCGCTGGTGCTCTCGGTGCCCTTCGCGGTGCTGCTGGCCTTCGGGCGGATGCAGGGGGACAGCGAACTCAAGGCGGCCGCGGCGGGGGGCCTGCGGCCCCTCTCGCTGGTGTGGCCGCTGGCGCTGCCCTTCGCGCTGGTGGCCGCGCTGGCCTACTGGAACGCGGGGTACGTGGCCCCGGCGGGATTGGCCCGCTTCGACGCCGCGTGGTACACGATCTACGGTGGCCCGCAGCCCACGCCCACCCAGGACAACTACACCTATGCCTCAGAAGACGGCCTCTTCTACGCCGGGCGCGTCCGCAACGAGGCGGGCGGCCCGGTCGCCGCGCTCGACGGGGTGCTGGTGCAGCGCGGCGACGAGACGGTCACGGCCACGGGCGGCACCTGGGACACGGCCGCGCAGACGTGGACGGTCACGGGTGCGTGGATCACCCGCCCCGGCCAGGACCCGCAGCCCGCGCCCGGTCCCCTGGTCTTCCGGCAGACCGACCAGCCCCGGCCCCCGGCCCCCCCCGCCCAGCAGGTCAGCACGCCCGAGCTGCGGGCGCGGCTGGCGAGCGGCGAGGGCACCCCGGAAGAGCGCCGGGTGGACGCGCACCAGCTCGCCGCGCGGGTGGCCGATCCTCTCACGGCGGTGATTTTCGCGCTCGCGGCGGGGGCGCTGGGGCTGCTGCTGCGCAACCGGGCGGCGGCCTTTGCGGCGGTGGTGGTCTTCGTGGCCCTCTTCTACGCGCTGTGGGCCACCGCGCCGCAACTCGCGCGGGTGGGGGCGCTGCCGCCCACGTTCGCGGCGTGGCTGCCCAACCTGTTTTTCCTGCTGGTGGCGGGCGTGCTGGCCTGGAGGCTGCGGTGAAGCGCTTCGAGCGGTACGTGGTCGAGGAAATCCTGCCGCCCCTCGTGGGAGCGCTGCTGGCGATCATCCTGCTGTTGCTGCTGCTGCTGCTCAAGGACGTGATCGCGCCGCTGCTCGCCAAGGGGGCCAGCGGCCTGCTCGTCGCGCGGCTGGTGGCGCTGAATATCCCCGAAGCGGTCGCCCTGGGCCTCCCCATCGCGCTGATGTTCGCCACCCTGCTGGGCCTCTCGCGCCTCGCCGCCGACTCGGAGATCAAGGCGGCGCTGGCGAGCGGGGTCCCGGCCTCGCGCCTCTTCCGGCCGGTGCTGACGCTGGCGGCGGCGGTGACGCTGGGGGCCTTTGCGATCAACGAACTGGTGGTCACCCGCGCCCGCGTGCAGGCGCAGAGCGTGCAGCGCGAGATCGTGCTGGACAACCCCCGCGTGATCGGCCTGGGAGACCCCGGCCAACCGGGGCTGGTGCTGCGCGACGCACTGAACCGGGCGATCAGCGTCGGCCAGGCCCTGCCGGGCGGCGAGCTGCGCGACCTCCGCATCGTGACCATGCAGGCCGGACTGCCTCCCCGCGAGGTCATCACCGCCCGTGAGGGCCGCCTGCGTCCCGGCAGCAACGTGCTGGAATTGACCGAAGGCCGCCGCGTCACTTTCGAGAACGGGCGGCCCGTGACCGTCCTCTCCTTCGCCCAGGGCACCCTGCCCGTGCAGGACGTGCAGGCGAGCTTCGACGGGTCCGGCGCGGCGCTCCCGCCCTTTTACCTTCCGCTGCCCGACCTGCTGGCCCGGACCGGGGCCTACCGCGCCCAGAACGTGCCCGCCCCCGCCGACTTCACGGCGCTCTATCGCAAGTTCAGCGAGCCGCTGGCGGCCCTCGCGCTGGCCTTTTTCGCGGTCAGCCTCGCCGTGTACACCTTCCGCAGCGGCCTGAACCTGGGGCTGGTGTGGGCGCTGCTGCTGACCTTTGCCTATTACGCCACCTGGAGCGTGTTCAAGGTGATGGGCGAGAACGGCGCGGTGCCGCCGCTGCTCGCCGCCGCCGCGCCGGACGTGATCGCGGTGCTGGCGGGGGCAGTGCTGCTGTGGCGGGCGAGCCGGAGATAGGGGCAGAACGCAGAAGGGACCCCTCCCACGCTCCACCCCCCATGACCTACGCCCCGGTCCTCACCTGCGTCGCCTGAATCGCCGTCAGCGCGATGGTGTAGACGATGTCGTCCACCAGCGCCCCCCGTGAGAGGTCGTTGACGGGCTTGCGCAGGCCCTGCAGCATCGGCCCGACGGCGACCACGCCCGCCGAGCGCTGCACGGCCTTGTAGGTCGTGTTCCCGGTGTTGAGGTCGGGGAAGATAAAGACGGTGGCCCGGCCCGCGACCGGGCTGTTCGGGGCCTTCTGGCGGCCCACGCTGAGGACAGAAGCGGCGTCGTACTGGAGTGGCCCATCCACCGGGAGGTCGGGGCGGCGCTCGCGCACGAGGCGGGTGGCCTCCTTGACCTTCTCCACGTCCTCGCCCGTGCCGCTCTCGCCGGTCGAATAGCTCAGCATGGCGACGCGTGGCGGAATCCCGAAGGCCCGCGCACTGTCGGCGGACTGAATGGCGATGTCCGCGAGTTCCTCGGCGTTCGGGTTGGGGTTGATGGCCGCGTCCCCGTACACCAGAACCTGCTCGGGCATCAGCATGAAGAAGATGGACGACACCAGCGAGGCGCCAGGCGCCGTCTTGATGAGTTGCAGGGCGGGGCGCACCGTGTTGGCGGTGGTGTGGACCGCGCCGGAGACCAGCCCGTCCACCTCGTCGAGCGCCAGCATCATCGTCCCCAGCACGACGGTGTCTTCCAGTTGGGCCTCGGCCTGGGGTGCGGTCAGGCCCTTGCTGCGGCGCAGCTCGACCATCGGTTCCACGTACTGCCGCCGCACGCTCTCGGGGTCGAGCACCTCCAGCCCCTCGGGAAGGGTGAGGCCCTGCCCCTCCGCGACCTGCCGCACCCGGTCGGGATTGGCGAGCAGCACGGGGCGGGCGATGCCCTTTTCCACGCAGCGGATGGCGGCCCGCACGGTGCGCGGCTCGTCGCCCTCGGGCAGGACGATGCGCTTGTTGGCGGCCCGCGCCTTCTGAATCAGTTCGTAGCGGAAGGCACTGGGGGGCATCCGGCGGTCGCCCTCGGCCTGCGGCGTCTTCAGGCGCGACCGCAGCGGCACGGTGTCGAGGCGGTCGGCGATGAAGTCCAGCGTGCGCTCCATCCGTTCGAGGTCGTCGTGCGGCACGCGGGGGTCCAGCCGCGAGAGGGCCGAGGCGGTGTGGAAGGAGTTCGTCTCCACCCGCAGCACGGGCAGCGAACTCGTCAGCGCGGCGCGGCACAGCCGCTCGATGGAAGGTTCGGGGCTGCTGCCCGAGGTGTACAGCAGCCCTGCGAGCGGCACCCCACTGAGGTGCGAGAGGGCCGCCGCCATGACCACGTCCTCGCGGTCGCCCGGCGTGACCACCAGCGCCCCGGAGGCGAACAGGCCCGCGTCGGCCATCTTGGGCACCGTGCGGGCGGTGACCACCGTGCTCGTGACCCGGCGCTGCCCGGCCTCACCCTCATTGAGAACCTCGGCCCCGAGGTGCCGGGCCACGTCCAGGGTGCGCGGGGCGCTGAGGGCGGGGGACTGCGCGATCACGCCCAGGAGGGGCAGTTCGCCGCCCGACAGCACCCGGCTCCGCGCCCGCAACTCGGCCAGGAGTCCGCCGAAGTCCAGGCCCACCGGCGCGAAGTTCAGCACGTACCCCGCGAGGCCCGAGCCGTCCGAGCGGCGGTAGGCCTGCGCCGCGATCTCCAGCTCGTCCGCGAGTGCTCCCGCCGTGACCCCGGCGAGGCTGGAGACAAGCACCACGTCGGCCTCCAGGTTGCGGGCGAGGCTGGCGTTGAGCGCCCCGGCGTAGGTGTTGCGCTCGTTCAGCGCCAGCCCCTCCGCGATCAGCACGTCGGCCCCCCCCGGTCCCCCGGCGGCCTGCCGGGAGAGGGCGACGACCTCCTCCATCAGGTCCTCTTCCGCCCCCTGGCTGAGCTGCTCCTCGGCGTGCGCGAGCGCGATGGGGGTGGGAGGCTGGAGGTGCGCGAGCGTGTGGGCGAAGTGCACCGAGTCGTCGGTGGTCGTCTCGTGCGTCTGCGCGATGGGCTTGAGAAAGGCGACCCGCAGGCCCTGCCGTTCCAGGGCGCGGGCGAGGCCCAGGGCGGTGCTGCTCAGGCCCACGCCGTTGCGGGTGGGGGCGACGAAGAGGGTGTGCATGGGGGCTCCTTCGGAGGGGTGGGGGAGGGTGGAGGCTTGGGCAGCGCGTCTTCTACGCTACAGGCCCCGCGCGACGAGCTGCGCCGTTTCCCGCGCGATCATCCGTTCCTCGTTCGTGTTCACGACGAGGGCGGGCAGGGTCCCCGGCGTGGTGATGAGGCCGCCCTGCCCGCGCACGTTCCGCGCGTTCGCCTCCGCGTCCAGCCGGAAGCCCAGCAGCCCCAGCCGCTCCAGGGTGGCCGAGCGCACGGCGGCGCTGTTCTCCCCGATACCGCCCGTGAAGACCAGGCCGTCGAGCCGCCCCAGCGCGACGGCCAGCCCCGCAATCGTCTTGGCGAGGCGGTACACGAAGACCTCCACCGCGAGGCGTGCCCCGGCGTGTCCCCGCCCGGCGGCTTCCTCCAGCTCGCGCATGTCGTTGCTCAGCCCCGAAAGGCCCAGCAACCCGCTCTCCTTGTTCAGCGCCGCCGTGACCTGGGTGAGACTCAGGCCCGCCTGCCGCGCGATGAAGTCGTGCAGGCCGGGGTCCACGTCGCCGCTGCGGGTGCCCATGACGAGGCCCTCCAGCGGGGTCAGGCCCATGCTGGAGTCTGCGCTGCGCCCGCCCGCCACCGCGCACACGCTCGCCCCGTTGCCCAGGTGCGCGGTGACGAGGTTCAGGTCTTCCAGGGGCCGCCCCAGCATCCGCGCGGCCTCGCCCGCGACGTAGGCGTGACTCGTGCCGTGGAAGCCGTAGCGCCGCACGCCGTGCTGGCGGTACCACGCTTCCGGCACGGCGTAGCGGTAGGCGACCTCCGGCATGGTCTGGTGAAAGGCGGTGTCGAAGACTGCCACGTGCGGCACGTCCCCGAAGGCCGCCTGCGCCGCCTCGATCCCGGCGATGTTGGCCGGGTTGTGCAGCGGCGCGAGGGGCACGCAGGCCCGCACCGCGTCCAGCACCTCCGGCGTGATCAGGGCCGGAGCGCTGAAGCGCTCGCCCCCGTGCACGACCCGGTGCCCCACCGCGCCGACCTGTTCACGCAGGCCCAACGCGTCGAGTTCGGCCAGCACCACCCCGAAAGCTTCCGGGTAGCCTCCACCGGGCAGGGGCACCGTGACCCGCTCCCCGGCGCGGTCCACCCGCACCGAGGCGGCGTCGGTGCCCAGCCGCTCGGCAAGGCCCGCGAGGGGTACGTCTGTGGTGCTGGGATCAAGCAGCGCGAACTTCAGGCTGCTCGACCCGCAGTTGACGACGAGGGTCCACATGGGGGGCATTCTGGCCCAGACCGGCAGGGGAGGGCGTCCCGACTTCCTTGAGGGTGGGGCACCCCCCGCAAGTGGCACTCACCGCACCCGAGTCACCCGCCGAACCTCCGCCTCCCCCTCCACATGCTCCAGCCGCAGCACGGGCACTGCCGGGTAGTCCGCGTACAGCCTCTCGCCCCACTCGACCACGCTGAGGCGGCTGCCCGCGACCAGGTCTTCGAGGTCCATCTCGTACAGCTCGGCCACGTCCCGCACCCGGTAGGCGTCCACATGCAGGACGCGCCCGGCGGGGGTGGGATAGGCGTGCATCAGCGCGTAGGTGGGGCTGGTGACGCCCTCAGAAAAGCCGTAGGCCCCCACCAGCCCCTGCGTGAGCGTGGTCTTGCCTGCCCCCAACTCGCCCTCCAGAAAGAGGAGCGAGCCGGGCGGCAGCGCGTGAGCAAAGGCCGCTCCCAGCGCCTGCTGCTCGGCCGCGCCGCGCAGGAGCCGCGATTCGCCGGGGGAGAGGGGCAGGTCGGTCATGGGGGCAGGATAGGGGAGGGAGGCCCCTGCCCTCAGTCCGACCCGGCCAGCCAGCCGCCCACCCGGTCGTCGATGGCCCCGGCGTTGGGACCACGGGCCAGCCGCCACACGCCCGCGCCCTCCAGCCGGGCCGCCCACGCCGCGCGGTCGTCGGTCAGGCGCAGGGTCAGCCCGCCAAGGTCGTCGGCCTGCGCGAGCAGGGCCGCGACGCCCTGCGCGGCCGCGTCGGCCGGGCCTTCTACGAGCTGCCCGCCCCGCACCCGCCAGGCGTCGTAGGGCAGCTCGGCCCCGGTCGGCTCGGCCGTCTCGGCGGTCGGGGTGCCCCCCAGCAGGCCCGCCGGGAGGGTGAAGGCCGGAACAGCGGGGGCGGCTGGGGCAGGGTCCGGCGCGGCCAGGGGCGCTTCCGGCTCCCCGCCGCCGAAGTCGAACACGTCCAGCAGCCCGCTCAGGGCGTCCGCGCCGAAACTGGCGGTGACCTGCTGGGCGGCCTCGTACTCGGCGTGGGCCTCGGCGAGCAGGGCCTCGGCATCTGTCAGGGTCTGGGCGTAGCGCTCGCGGGCCAGGGCCGACATCCGCCCCAGGCGGCGCTGGGCACGCAGGGTGTCGGCCAGGCGGCCCAATTTCTGAGTGGTCTCGCCCGCCAGGTGCCGCACCGTGTCGTACTCGCGGATCACGTGGTCGGCGCGGGCGTCGAAGTCCTCGCGCTGCTGGGCGGCCTGGGCCATGCGGCGTTCCAGGGCGCTCCAGAGGGCGGCCACGTCGGGCGTCTCGCCCCGTTTCAGCGCGTCGCGGGCCGCGGCCAGGCCGGGGGCCAGTTCGTCGGCGGCACCGGGCACGTCGCGGGCGGCGCGTTCCAGCTCCGCGAGGTCGCGCTGGAGTTCCAGCCGCCGGGCTGCCACTTCAGGCGCCGCCTGGAGGGCGTCGAGGGTGGCGTGGAGGTCGCGCAGTTCGTCGGTGGCGAGGCCGCCCCCGTCCAGGGTCAGGCGGGCCACGCCCAGCGCTACCCGCGCTTCTTCCCGCGCCGGGCTGGGGGGCAGGGCGGCGAGGCCCCCCTCCAGCGCCACGAGGTCCGAGCGTTGCTGGGCGAGTTCGGCCTCCCGGGCCTCCTCCAGCTCGCGCCGCCAGGTGTCCAGTGCCTCCGCGCTGAGGGTGCCCGCCGCCCCCTGGGCACGCAGGGCCTGCAAGCGGGCCTCCAGCTCGGGGCGGGCGCGGCGCAGCGCCTCGGAGTCGCGGGCGAGGTCCGCGAGCTGCCGCGAGGCGTGCTCCTGCTCCAGCGCGAGCACGCGGGCCTGCGCCTCGGGGTCCACAGGTGCAGGCACCTCGCCGGACGGCAGGGGCTGCACCACCGACGACTCGAGCAGGCGCCGCAGGTTGAAGGTGATCGACCGCGCCCGCTCGACCTCGGCGGGCTGGAGGACGCCGCCCTTCTGGGCTTCCTCGACCTGGGCGATCAGGCTCTCCAGGCGGCGCACGTCCTTGCCGCCCATGCCCTGCACGCGGCCGAAGGCGGCCCTGAGTTCGGCGAGGTCTTGCGCCTGCGCGACCAGCCCTTCTTCCAGGCGGCGCTCCATCAGCGCGATCAGGTCCTGCCCCTCGCGCACCAGCGGCCCGAGGTCGGCCCCCGCCGCCTGCTGCTGCCGGGCCACCCCCAGGATGCCGCGCAGGCGCTGGGTTTCCGGCCAGTCGAAGTAGAGGGTAAAGCGCCGGGCGCCTTCCTCCAGCGCGCCCAGGTCCTCGCCCGAGGTCGCGGCGGGGGCGCTGGGGGCGGCTTCCATCAGCGCCCCGATCACCTCCGAAACGCGGCGCTTGGCGAGGGCGGCGGGCACCGAGAGTTGCAGGCGCTTGAAGACCTCGCGCTTGAGGATGTCCTCGAGGTCACCCGGCACCAGCGTCTCCGGCGTCTTGCCCCGCGCCTGCGCCCCGTCGGCCAGGATGCGTTCCAGGGCGCGGGGCGAGACGAGGTCGCCCAGCAGCCGCACGGGAAGGCGGTGCAGGGGTTCCTGACGGGCGGCGGTGTCGGGGCTCACAGGGCTTCCTCCCATTCCACGGTGGTCGCGGGCGCGAGCGTGGCCTCACGGCGGTTGCCCAGCAGGCCGAACTGCACGCACAGGCCCCGGAAGCCGTAGATCGCCAGCCCCAGCGCGGCGGCCGTGAGCAGCGCCCGCAGCGGCAGCCCGAAGGGCGACGACCACGGCGAGAGCGCCGGAGCCGCCCGCAGCGCGGCCACCCCGATCAGGTCGCCCAGCCAGCCCACGGCCCCCAGCACCCCCTCCACAAAGGTGGGCAGCAGCAGCAGTGCCAGCGCGGCCGTGATCGCCCGCCAGAAGGGGTTGCGCCCCCCGAAGGCGAGGTTCAGCAGGTACAGCGGCACGGGCGCCAGCAGCGCGAGCAGCAGCAGCAATCCCGCCCGCAGGCCCCCGCCGAAGGTGCCCGTCCCTGCGAGCGAGGCCGCGTCCACCGCCGGAAGCGAGCCGCGTTCCAGCCCGGCCAGCCCCGAGATCAGGGCCTGCACGCTGTCGGGCCGCAGTCCGCGCCGCTCCTGCGCCGCGCCGAGGTCCCCGAGGTAGGCCTCGAAGTCAGGCGCGGTGCGCAGGGTCGTGGGGGCCTCTTCCAGCGCCGTGCGGGCGCGGGCGAGTTCCTCGCGGGCCGTGACCGGGTCGCCGTGCCCGCTGGCGCTCAGGGCACGTCCTAGGGCGGCGTAGGCGCGGTCCACGGCGTCCACGCTGGAGGAGGCAGGCGCCGCGGGCGTGGGGGCCTGCGCCGGAGCGGTGGGCTCCACCGGGGCCGGTGCCGGAGTCGGGGCCGGGTCGCCCGGCTCGGTGCTTGGAGTGGTCGCAGATTCGGTCACCGCTGGGGCCGTCGCCAGCGCCCGCGTCAGTTCGGTGCTGCCCTGGCGGAGGGCCGCCAGCGAAGCCGTCAGGCCCGCCCGGTCCCCGGCGGTGAGCTGGGTCAGCGCCCCCGTGAACTGCTCGGCCCGCAGGCTTCCGGCCCCGGCCTCCTGCACGGCAGTGAACCAGCCTGCCGCCTGCGCCAGCGCGAGGTAGGAGGCAGTGGTGCGCTCGGGCTGGGCCTCGCCCAGGGCGGCGCGGACCTTGGCGGCCGCCGCCCGTTGCAGCCGCCACGCGACCCGCTCGGCCCGGCCCGCTGCGGCGTCGGTCCGCAGGGCCTGGGTCGCCCCGGCGCTCAGGCCGAATTCCTGGGCGAGCAGCCGCACCTGATTGGCGGTGGGGGACGTGCCTGCCCCCAGGCCGTTCAGCGTCTGGGTGTACAGCGCTCCCCGCGCCAGCCCCCGTGCGAGCAGCACCTGGGCCTGAAGGTCGGCGGGGGTGCGGGCCAGCGCGGCGCGGGCCTGCCCCAGTGCCCCCTGCAGCCCCTCGACCAGCGGGCGGTTGCCCAGGGTGGGGGCCAGGCGGTCCAGGGCGGCCTCGGCGCGGTCGAGCTGCGCCAGGGCACGCTCCCCGCTTTGCGGTCGGGCGGAAGCCGCCGCGTCGAGGCTGCGGGTCAGCTCGCGGTAGGCGGCGAGGTCCTGGGCGGCAGCCCCTCCCACATTGGACAGGGCCGCGCCCAGCAGGGCCGTCAGCAGCACGGCCCGCCTCATGCCGCGGCCCCGGCCTCGACCTGACCGAGTTCGGCGAGCAGGCGCCCGATATTGACCCCGGCCCCGGCGACGACCGCCACGCAGTAGCCCCCCAGCGGGCGCATGCAGACGGTGCGGTCGCCCATGTCGGCCGACATCAGCCGCAGTGAGCGGGCCTGAAACAGCATCGCGGTGGCGGCAACCACGCCGCCCAGCCCACCGCCCCCGCGCAGCGCCCGCTCGCGCAGCACCTCGCCGTTGGCCCGGCAGACCAGCACCCCCTGCACCCCCTGAAGCCGCCCGAGGTCCTGAATCAGGGCCTCCTGCCCCCCCGGCGTGTCCAGCGCATAGGTGCGCCCGCCCACCGGCGTGGCGTACTCGGGGTCGTCGAATTCGAAGTCGTCGGCGCTGAGGGTGGTGTCCACGGGATCCTCCCAGGCGGGCGCGGTCCAGGCCTGCTCGGGGCTGTTCTCGTCCCAGGCGGCGGCGGGCGGCAGGAAGAGGGTGGGGGCCTTGGGGTAGCGGGCCTGCACCTCGGCGGCGAGCGCCTGAAGCTCGGCGCGGGCGCGTTCGGGGGGCAGCAGCCCGGAGAGCCGCGCGAGGAGGGGGCCACGCAGTACGGCCTGCATCTGCGCCGCCGTCACGGTGTCGGGGCTGAGGCCGCTTTCGCGCAGGGAGGCCCGCAGCATGGTGTCGGCGGCCCGGTCGGACACGATGCCGGACAGGGCGCGCACGATGAGGGTGTACACGGCATTCGTCATGGATAAACCTGCGGCGAGTGTAGGCGGGGGGGGCTTACACTTTTCTTCTTCGTGCCCGCGCCCCCGGCTCACGGTCGCCCGTGCCCAGGCCCCTCTAGACTGCCCTCCATGACCCTCACCCTTCAGGACCGCCTCAGCCGCGAACTCGCGGGCCTGCGCGAGCAGGGCCTGCTGATCTCCCCGCGCGTCCTCGAGACCGCCAACCGCGCCCGCACCCGCGTAGACGGGCGGGATGTGGTCAACCTGGCGTCGAACAACTACCTCGGCTTTGCCGATCACCCCGAGATCAAGGCCCGTGCGGAGCAGTACCTGCGCGAATGGGGCGCGGGGGCCGGAGCGGTGCGGACCATCGCCGGAACGCTGACCATCCACGAGGACTTCGAGCGCCAACTGGCCGAGTTCAAGCACACCGGGAGTGCACTGGTGCTCCAGAGCGGCTTCACCACCAACCAGGGCGTGCTGGGCACCCTGCTCCAACCCGGCGACCTCGTCGTCAGCGACGAGCTGAACCACGCCAGCATCATCGACGGCCTGCGGCTGACCAAGGCCACCAAGAAGATTTACCGGCACAGCGACCCCGACGACCTTGACCGGGTGCTCGCGGAGAATCCGACCGATGGCCTGAAGATGGTCGTGACCGACGGCGTGTTCAGCATGGACGGCGATATCGCGCCCCTCGACCGCCTGATCGAGGTGGCCCGCAAACACGGGGCCGTCACCTACGTGGACGACGCGCACGGCTCGGGCGTACTGGGGGAAGCTGGGCGCGGGACCGTTCACCACTTCGGCTACGAGCACGCGGACGACGTGATTCAGGTCGGCACGCTGAGCAAGGCCTGGGGCGTGGTGGGCGGCTACGCGGCGGGGCACGCCGACCTGCGGCAACTGCTGATCAACCGGGCGCGGCCCTACCTCTTCTCGACCGCGCATCCGCCCGCCGTCGTCGGCGCCCTCTCGGCGGCGCTGGAGCTCGTGCAGCGCGAGCCTGCCTTCATGGAGCGGCTGTGGGACAACACCCGCTTCTTCAAGGCCGAACTCGCCCGGCTGGGCTTCGACACGATGGGCAGCCAGACCCCCATCACGCCCGTGCTGTTCGGGGAGCCGGAGGCCGCCTTCGAGGCCAGCCGACGGCTGCTGGACGAGGGCGTCTTCGCGGTCGGCCTGGGCTTCCCGACCGTGCCGCGCGGTCAGGCCCGCATCCGCAACATCGTGACCGCCGAGCATACGCGGGATGATCTGGAGCACGCGCTCGCGGCCTATGAGCGGGTGGGCCGGGCGCTGGGCGTGATCGGCTGACTGGGCGGGGCCGGGCCACCCGCCGCCCTGGCTCCCCCTATCATCCCCCCATGACGAGTTCCCGCCCGCCCGTGGGCGACAAGCAGGACCGGGGGCGCGAGGTGCAGGCGATGTTCGCCTCCATCGCGCCCCGCTACGACCTTCTCAACCGGGTGCTGAGCCTCGGCGTGGACCGCGCGTGGCGGCGGGAGGCCGCGCGGGAAGCCCTGACCCTGAACCCCCGGCGGATTCTCGACGTGGCGACCGGGACCGGAGATTTCGCGCTGGAGCTGAAGGCCCGTGCTCCGCAGGCCGAGGTCGTGGGCAGCGACTTCGTGCCCCAGATGCTGGAGATCGCCCGCGAGAAGGCGAGGGGACGGCACCTGGAGGTGCGGCTGGAGGAGGGCGACGCGCTGAACCTGCCCTACCCCGACGGCGCCTTTGACGCCGTGACCTGCGCCTTTGGCTTCCGGAACTTCGCCGACTATGCGCGGGGCCTCTCCGAGCTGTGGCGGGTGCTGACGCCGGGCGGACGGCTGGTCATTCTGGAGTTTCCGCCGCCGCGTCCAGGCCTCTTCGGATCACTGTTCCGCTTCTACTTCCGGCAGATTCTCCCGCGCGTGGGGGCCTGGGTGAGCGGCAACGCGGGCGCCTACACCTACCTCCCCGAGAGCGTCCTCGCCTTTCCCGACCCCGAGCGCCTCGCGGGGCTGATGCACGCGACGGGCTTCCGCACCCGCTTTCGCCTGCTGACCTTTGGCATTGCGGCGATTCACGTGGGGGACAAGGGGTAAAAGGCCCGTGGCGTGTGGCATATAGAGAGGCAGAAATCTACCCCTACACGCCACGAAAAAAGACTCCCGCAAGGGGAGTCTCTTTCACCTGCTGATCCTCAGACCGCCAGCACCTGACGGCCCGCGTAGGTGCCGCAGCTCGGGCAGATGTGGTGCTGGAGCTTCTTGGCGTGGCACTGGGGGCACTCGACGAGGTTGGGGGCGACAAGGGCGTGGTGGCTGCGGCGCATGTCGCGCTTGCTCTTGCTGGTCTTCTTCTTGGGAACGGGGTGCTTCGCCATGTTCTTTTCTCCTGGGGCCGCACGGCGTCTCCCGCCGGGGCGCTCGGTTCCCGCCTGCCCGCTGGGGCCGGGGACGAGACAACAGCGGAGAGTATAGCATAGGGCGGCTCCTGCTCACCCCCTGCGCGGCCAGGGCTACGGCCACAGGCTCATGACGAACAAGGCTGCTGCCGCGAGGCCCGCACCGCCGCACAACAACAGGCCGACCAGCCAACGCAGCCACCCCAGCACCGGCCAGGCCTGCTCGTCTTCCTCGGTCCAGAAGGCGTGCAGGCCGGGTTCCCGGTACTCCCGCCAGAACAGCCAGGCCAGAGCCAGAAAGCCCAGGCCTGATCCGAACGCAGTGGCGCGGCTCACGCGCCGCAGTGTACCGGGGCCATGTACGGTGGGGACGTGCAAGAGCTGGCCCTGCCCCCGATCTCCCCCGCCACCCTGGAAACGGGGCTGCGGGTGCTTGACCTGACGGGCATTCTGGCCTTCAGCCTGTCGGGAGCGCTGCTGGCGGTCCGCAAGAGATTCGACCTGTTCGGGGTGCTGGTGCTGGGCTGCGTGACGGCGGTGGGCGGCGGCGCGATTCGCGACACCCTGACCGGGCAGGCCCTCCCCCTCTTTCTGCGCGACGAGACCTACCTGTGGGTGGCGATTGCCGGGGCGGTGATCGCCTTCGCGTTCGGGGAACGGCTGGCCCGCTTCGAAAAGGCCCTCAGCGTGTTCGACTCGGTGGGGTTGAGCCTCTTCGCCGCGTCGGGGGCGGTGGGGGCCATCGCCGCCGGGCTGGGGCCACTGGGCGTGATTTTCGCGGGGGCGCTCAGCGGGGTGGGCGGGGGGATCATCCGCGACCTGATCGCCAACGAGGTCCCCGAGGTGATGTACCGCCGCGACCAGCTCTATGCCACGGCCGCCGCCGCTGGAGCCCTCACCGTGTACCTGTTGTACCCGCACTTCACGCCCTTTCAAGCCCAGCTCGGCGGTGCTGGAACCGTGCTGCTGCTGCGCTGGCTCTCGCGCCGGGGCTGGGCGCGGCTGCCGGTGCGGCGGCTGCCGGAGGGGTGAGCCCGACGGCTGACTGCCCCTTCCCATGCCCTACACTGTCCCCCACCATGTCTACACAAGCAGACCGGCCCGCTGGCTTCCGTACCCGCGCCGTCCACGCGGGGCACGGCCTCGACCCGGTGACGGGCGCCCACGCGGTGCCCATCTACGCGACCTCCACCTTCGGCTACGGCACGGCCGAGCGCGGGGGGCGGCTCTTCGCGGGCGAGGAAACGGGTTACTTCTACTCCCGGCTCTCCAACCCCACCGTGACGGCCTTCGAGGAGAAGGTCGCCAGTCTGGAAGGGGCGGAGGCCGCCGTCGCCTTTGGCAGCGGCATGGGCGCGGCGAGTGCCATCGCGCTGACCCTGCTGCGCACGGTGGACGAGGTGGCTTTCGTCGGCCCGCTGTACGGCGGCACGGAAGGGCTGCTGCGCGACATCCTGGGCCGCTTCGGGGTGACCGTCCACGAGGCGGCGGACGTGGAGGCGCTGCGCGGTGTGGTGACGGAGCGCACCCGGCTGGTCTGGCTGGAAACGCCCTCCAACCCCACCGTGGGAATCGTGGACCTCGCGGCGGCCTCGGCGGTCGCGCACGCGGCGGGGGCGCTCGTCGTGGTGGACAACACCTTCGCCACGCCGTACCTGACGCGCCCGCTGGAGCACGGCGCCGACCTCGTGATGCACTCGGCCACCAAGTACCTCGGCGGGCACGGGGACGTGGTGGCGGGCGTGGTCGTGGGGTCGGCGGACCTCGTGACCGAGCTGCGGCTGCACGGGCTGCGGCACGTCGGCTCGGTGCTCGGTCCCTTCGAGGCGTATCTGCTGCTGCGCGGCCTCAAGACCCTGCCGCTGCGGATGGAAGCCCACTGCCAGGGCGCGATGGCGCTCGCACGGGCGCTGGAGGGCCACCCCGCCTTGAAAGCCCTGCACTACCCCGGCCTCCCCACCCACCCCGGCCACGCGGTCGCGGCGCGGCAGATGCGGGCCTTCGGGGGCCTGCTCAGCCTGGACCTCGGGACGCAGGAGGCAGCCTTCGCCTTCCTGAACAACCTGCGCCTCTTTACCCAGGCCGTCAGCCTCGGGGATGTGGAGAGCCTCTCGTGCCATCCCGCGAGCACCACCCACCAGCTTCTGGGCGAGGAAACGCTGGCCCGCCAGGGCGTGACCAAGGGGCTGGTGCGCCTCTCAGTAGGCATCGAGGACGAGGCCGACCTGATCACGGACGTGCTCGGAGCGCTGGAGCGCGTGCCCGTGGGCGCGGGGGACTGAGGGCCGGGAGGGGCGCTCGGCAGCATCGCCTACCGTCCCGGCGGCTTGGGACAGGGTAGAACCCGGCCATGATTCAGCCTGAGCGGGTGGAGTGGTTGCGGCCGGGAGAGCCGGGGCGGGGCGGCTTCGTGCTGCTGTGGGTGCAGTCCAGCGTGCGGACGGTGGGCAACCACGCCCTGGAATACGCCGCCCTGGAAGCCCGGCGCCTCGGCGTGCCCCTCGCCGCCGTCTTCGCCCTGAACCCCGCCTACCCCGAGGCGAACGCCCGCCACTTCCAGTACCTGCTGGAGGGGCTGCGCAACCTGCGGGCCGGGCTGTCGGCACGGGGGATTCCCCTCGCCATCCGAATCGGTGACCCACCCCAGGAGGTCTGGCAGGCCGCACGGGGGGCCAGCCTCGTCGTGACCGACCGGGGGTACCTGCGCCCCGGCCGCCAGTGGCGGGCGAGCCTGGCGGAGCGGCTGGAGATGCCCTTCGTGCAGATTGAATCCGACGCGGTGGTGCCCGTTCGGCTCGTCTCCTCCCGGCAGGAGGTGGGGGCGCGGACCCTGCGGCCCAAGCTGCACCGCGTGCTGGAGCGCTTTCTGGTGCCGGTGGAGGTGCAGGAGGGCGCCCAGGGTCACCCCGATTGGGATCCCGGTCTGGACGTGTCCGACCCCGCGCTGACCGTGCGGGCGCTCGGCGTGGACAACAGCGTGCCCCCCGGCGAGGAGGAGGGCGGCGAGGTGAGGGCACTCGCCCGGCTGGAACACTTCGTCACCCGGTTGCTGCCGGGCTACGACTCCGGGCGGCGCGACCCCAACGTGGACGGGGGCAGCCGCCTGAGCGCCTACCTGCACTACGGGCACCTCTCGCCCCTGACGGCGGCTCTTGCCGCGCGGGAACATTCGGACGGCGGCCCCGGCCTCGACACCTTTCTGGAAGAGATGATCGTGCGGCGCGAACTCAGCTTCAATTTCTGCGAGTTCAATCCCGACTACGACCGCTACGAGGGGCTGCCGAGGTGGGCGCGGGAGAACCTGGAGGCCCACGCTGCCGATCCCCGCCCGCACCTCTACACCCGCGAGCAGTTGGACGCGGCGCAGACCCACGACCGCTACTGGAACGCTGCCCACACCGAGATGGTCCGCACCGGCCGGATGCACAACGCCATGCGGATGTACTGGGGCAAGAAGATTCTGGAGTGGAGCGCGACCCCGCAGGAGGCCTATGCCACGACCCTGTGGCTGAACAACCGCTACCAGCTCGACGGCCGCGACGCGAACTCCTACGCCAGCGTGGGCTGGATTTTCGGCCTGCATGACCGCCCCTGGGCACGCCGCCCGATCTTCGGCACGGTGCGCTACCTCGCGGCAAGTGGGCTGAACCGCAAGTTCGACGCCGAGGCCTACGCCCGGCGCTGGAGCTGAGACGCGGAGCCTCCAGTGAGGCTCGTACACATTTCACTCCCGCGTCAGGGCCGGGTGCTATGCTCGGCCCGAACCGCTGGTGTCCGGTTCCCCTGACTGAGGGCAAACAGCAACAGGGCAGCGCAAGGTCTGCTCCTTTTTCCGGGGGCAGAAGACGAGGTGGAGGTCAGCGAAGCGTTCTGCGGATGCCTCCAGGCCCCGGCACGGGCCTACCCGGCCGCTCAGGCGGTGAAGCGCGGCGATAAGCTTCTGCGGCGACGCAGGGATAAGGCCGCGCGGTGCGATTCAATCCAACCCAGACACCGCCTGCCCTGGCCTGAGTGCCGGGCGCAGGTCGAGGAGTTCCCATGTGCGGAATCGTCGGATACATCGGCAGCAGGCAGGCGCAGGACGTCCTCATCTCCGGCCTCGCCAAGCTGGAATACCGCGGCTACGACAGCGCGGGCGTGGCGGTCGCGGACGGCGGCCAGATTGAGGTGAAGAAAAAGGCCGGGAAGCTCGCCAACCTCAGCGGAGAGCTGGAGCACTCGCCCCTGCCCGGCACCCTGGGCATCGGGCACACCCGCTGGGCCACCCACGGCCTGCCCAACGACACGAACGCGCACCCCCACGCCACCGAGGACGGGCGCATCGTGATCATCCACAACGGGATCATCGAGAACTACCTCTCCCTCAAGGCCGGGCTGATTGAGCGCGGCCACACCTTCAAGTCGGAGACGGATTCGGAGGTGCTCGCCCACCTGATCGAGGAAGCCTACGCGGGCGACCTCGAAGCGGCCGTGCGGACGGCGCTCTCGCAGGTGCGCGGCGCCTACGGCATCGTGGTCACCCACGTGGACCACCGCGAGATCGTCGCGGCCCGCACTGTGAGCCCGCTGGTGATGGGTGTGGGCGAGGGCGAGATGTTCCTCGCGTCGGACGTGCCCGCGCTGCTGCCCTACACCCGCAACATGGTCTTCCTGCACGACGGCGACATGGTGGTGCTGCACGACGACGGTTACCGGGTCACCGACCTGGCCGGGAACCCCCAGGAGCGCCCCATCGACCGCATCGACTGGGACGCCGAGGCGGCCGAGAAGGGCGGCTTCGACACCTACATGCTCAAGGAGATCTACGAGCAACCCACCGCACTGACGAACACCCTGATCGGCCGCCTGCACGACGACACGGGCGAGGTGAACCTCGACATCGGCCTCGATCCGTCCTCGTTCAAGCGCATCTCGATCATCGCCTGCGGCACCGCGTACTACGCCGGGCTGGTCGGTGAGTACCTGATCGAGCAGCTCGCCCGCATTCCGGTCGAGGTGGACGTGGCTTCCGAGTACCGCTACCGCAATCCGCTGGTGAGCGAGAACACCCTCGCCATCGTGGTGAGCCAGTCGGGCGAGACCATCGACACGCTGGAAGCCCTGCGCGAGGCCAAGAAGGGCGGGGCCAAAACCCTCGGCGTGATCAACGCCAAGGGCAGCAGCATGACCCGTGAACTGGACGACACGCTGTATATCCACGCCGGGCCGGAGATCGGGGTGGCGAGCACCAAGGCCTACACCTCCATGGTGGGCGCGTTCGTGATGCTCGCGCTGTGGCTGGGCCGCGCCCGCGGCACCCTGACCGATGCGCAGGCGCAGGACCTGCTGCACGCGACCCGCGAACTGCCGCGCCTGGTGGAAGAAGCCCTGAACCCCGCCCGCGTCGCTGAGATCAAGCGGGTGGCCGAGAAGTACGCGCAGGCCCGCGACTACCTGTTCCTGGGACGCGGCGTGAACGCGCCGACCGCCTTCGAGGGGGCGCTGAAGCTCAAGGAGATCAGCTATATCCACGCCGAGGCTTACGCGGCGGGCGAGATGAAGCACGGCCCCATCGCCCTGATCGACGCGAACCTGCCTGTCGTGGTGGTGGCGACCGAGAGCTTCCTCCTCGAAAAGACCATCTCCAACGTGCAGGAGGTCCGCGCCCGCTCCGGCAAGGTGATCGCGCTCCTGAGCGACGGGGACACCGAGAACGCCCAGCACGCCGACGATGTGCTGTACGTGCCCCGCGCCCACGAGATGGTCAGCCCGGTGGTGAACGCGGTCGCCCTGCAACTGCTGAGCTACTTCACGGCCAGCTACCTGGGCAAGGACGTGGACAAGCCGCGCAACCTCGCCAAGAGTGTGACGGTCGAGTAACGCCGTCGGTCGGAATCAGGGGGGCAGAGTCCACGCGGCTCTGCCCCCCTTCCGTTCTGTCCCGGGCCTCCATGAAGGCTGTCTTCTGGCGCGGCTTCAGGACGGCGCCCCCGGACCCCGCAAGATGAACGGGTGACCCGGACCCGCCCCCTGCCTACCGAGAACCCTTCCAAGCGCGAGTGGTTCAGCGAACTGATCGGCCGCACCCGCTTCGTGGTGCTGATCGCCGTGATCGCCGTGCTGCTCGTGGCCTTCAGCCTCTTTCTCCAGGGCACCCTGCTGGCCCTGAACACGATCTACGAGACCTGGCGCGAGATGTTCACGCGCGGCGTCGCCAGCCAGTCGGGTACGCTGGCGGTCGAGTTTCTGGAGGTTGTGGGCACCATGCTCAAGGCGGTGGTGTTCTACCTGATCGGGGTGGGGCTGTACTCGCTCTTTATCAAGCCGCTCAACCTGACCTCGGCGCTGGGGGTCGAGAGCCTCAGTGACCTTGAACAGAAGGTCGTGTCGGTGGTCATCGTGATTCTGGGCGTGACCTTCCTCGAACACTTCATTCGCTGGGAGGAGCCGGTGGAGACGCTGTACTTCGCGGGCTCGCTCGCGCTGGCGGGCGGAGCGCTGGTCTTTTTCCAGCGGGTGCACAAGGGCAGCGGCAGCGACCTGCAGCAGCCCGGCTCCAAGCTCAAGGCCCGGCGCGACCTGTTCGAGCGCGACAGCGAGCAGCGCCACATCGACGAGGAGGACGTGGCGATCGCCGAGCGGGCCACCGAGGCCAAGGCCGAGGGCAAGGTGCCCGCCGGGGGCGGCGGCGAGTAGGGGAAACCGGGGGAGGGTTAGCCGCCCACCACCCGCAGCAGGTGCCGCTCCATCTGCCTCACGCTCTGGCGGGCGGCCTGGGCGCTGTCCATGCCCAGCGCGTGGACGTACAGCGAGCCCCGGTCGGGCGAGAAGGCCAGCGCGACCGTGCCGGGCAGCAGGCCCGTCAGCGACGCCAGCAGGGTGAGCGGCAGGTCGCCCGTGAGGCGCAGGGGCACCTCCACGATCATCGGGTTGAGGCGGGGGCGGGGGTGCAGGGCCATCAGCGCCATGTGGAGGTTGGCCCGCACCAGCTCGGCCAAAAAGGCCAGGATCAGCCCGACCGTGCCCTCGACCCCGCGCACGTAGCCCGTCGTGCCCAGCGCCCGGCGAAACAGCAACAGGACCAGGAAGCCGATGGCCCACCCCAGCGCCAGCGACCGCAGGCTGACCTCGCCCAGAAAGAGCGCCCAGACCAGCCCCAGCAGCAGGTTGAACCCCGCCCCCCTCACGGCCCGCCGCTCCCGCCGGGGGAGGAGGCGGCCGGGTCGGGCGGGCAGAGGGGACACGCGGCAGACATGCGGTCAGCATACGGGGTGCCCGGTCCCGCCTCCGCTCCGCACCGGGCGCCCGATCGCGGTGCTCCGTCGCGTTGAAGGGGCGACCAGCGTCCCTTCACCTCCTCTGCGACCGCTCTCCATGACGGATGCTCGCTTCACTCGGGCCGGACCAGTGGAGGGCCATCCCCTCCACTGGTCCGGCCACCGCTGTCAGGACACCGCGTCGGGCCAGCTTGTCAGCCGGGCGCGGGTCCAGAACTCCAAAAAGCCCTCGACCTGGGCCATGAAGTCCTGAAAACTCAGCGACTTGATCAGGTAGGAACTCGCGTGCAGGGTGTACGCGCGGGTGATGTCGTGGTCGTGGTTGGAGGTGGTCAGCATCACCACCGGAATCTGCACCAGCCGGGGGTCGGCCTTCATGGCCTCCAGCACCTCGAAGCCCGACATGCCCGGCATGTTCACGTCAAGCAGGACCACGTCCGGCAGCGTGGAGCCGGGAGTGCGCAGGTAGGTCAGCGCCTCCTGCCCGCTCCCCACCGTCGTGACCTCGCACAGGTGGGCGTATTCCGCGAACACCTCCTCGGCGAGGTGGCGGTCCATCAGGCTGTCGTCGACGAGCAGCAGGCGCAGGGGACGGCTCACGGCCGCAGCCTCCCCTGAGCACAGGTGGGCCGGGTCAGGGAGGTGGGCTTTAGGAGACGCATAGCTGAGACTCATGTTAACGGTCCAGACGGGGGAACGTGGGCGGATCTCTGCCTCCTGCTTCCTAAAAAAGCTTGAACGGTCTCAAGGGCTGGCAGGGAAAGCGCTAAAGACGGCTTCAGGTGCGGGGCGCCGCCCCCTGCGCCCGACCCCGCGCTAGCCTGCGGCCCATGACCAAGCTGTCCCCGTCCTCCCGGCCCCGCATTCTCGTTGCCAATGACGACGGCATCTTCTCGCCCGGCATCAAGGCGCTGGGCCTGGCACTGGCCGAGGTGGGCGACGTGGTGGTCGTCGCGCCCGACGTGGAGCAGTCGGCGGTGGGGCACGGCATCACCATCCGGCGCCCGCTGCGCTTCAAGCACACGGCGTCGGCGGGCTTCGGGGAGATTCCGGCCTACCGGGTGGACGGCACCCCCGCCGACTGCGTGGTGCTGGGCGTGCACCTGCTCGGAAGGCCCGATCTGGTGGTCAGCGGGATCAACGTGGGGCCGAACCTGGGAGACGACCTGACCCACTCGGGCACGGTCGCAGCGGCCATCGAGGGGCTGGCGCTGGGGCTGCCGTCCATCGCCTTCAGTGCGCGGGCGAATGCGGACGGCGAGTACGGCTTCGCGGCGGGAGCGGCCTACGCGGCGCGGCTGGCCCACGAGGTGCTCTCCAGGGGGCTGCCGCCGCGCGTGCTGCTCAACGTCAACTTTCCGGCGGGGACCCCGCGCGGCGTGCGGGTCACCCGCGTGGGCGAACACCGCTGGGAGGACTCCATCGTGACCCGGCAGGACCCCGAGGGCCGCGAGTACCACTGGGTCGCGGGACAGAGCACGGCCCCCGACGCCGACGACCCCGCGACCGACTACGGGGCGGTGGCGGCCGGATACGTCAGCGTGACGCCCGTCCGGCTCGATCTGACGGCGCGGGACCTGCTGGACGAGGTGGGCGGTTACGTGCCGGAGGTGTGATCCGGTCCCAGACTGCGCTGCACCTCGAACTCCCAGGCCCGCACGCCGTCCGGCACCGCCAGCGGCGGCACCTCGCCCGCCCAGCGGCTGGCGACGAGGGCGAGGCCGGGCTGCTGCGGGCTGGTGAGCAGTTCCGCGCCGAGAAAGCCCGGCTGTCCCGGCAGCGTGTCCAGCCACGCGGCGAGGGCACGTCCGGCGGCCTCTCCCTTCGCCTCGGCGTAGTGGACCCGGTGCGGGGCGCTCACTCGTACAGGCTCAGCGGGTCCTTGGGATTCCAGCGCAGGTAGGTGCCGAAGTGCAGGTGCGTGCCCGTGCTGCGGCCGGTGTTGCCCACCCGCCCGATCACCTGCCCCTGCGCGACCGTCTCGCCCGCCCGCACGAGGTTGGCGCTGAGGTGCGCGTAGCGGGTGATCCAGCCGTCCGGATGTTCCAGCACCACCGTCCAGCCCCAGCCGCGCTTGAAGTCGGCCCGCGACTCGATCACCCGGCCCGAGCGGGCGGCGCGGACCGGCGAGCCGTGCGGCGCGAGGATATCCACCCCGTAGTGCATCTCGCGCTCGCCGTCCATGATGCGCTGGCCGAAGTCGCTGCTGATGCCCGCGTACCCCGCCACCGGCCACAGCCACCCGCGCGAGGAGGCGGGCGCCGCGCTCACCCGCACTGACGCTGCCCGCACCACCGCGCCGCCCGTTCTGGCCGGAGTCGCCCGCAGGCCCGAAGCCACCGTGCGGGGGGGAATCCGGACGGTGGCACCCGCCCGCAGCACCTTGCCCCCCCGGTAGGCCGGATTGGCCCCCAGCAACTGCGCGAGGCTGACTCCGTAGCGCCGCGCGATCACGGTGAGGTTCTCGCCGCCCCTGACCCGGTGGGTGCGCCCCGCCAGCACCCGGTCGGGAATCCTGAGCACCTGCCCGGCCCGCACGTAGTTGGCGTTGCGGAGGGCCGGGTTGGCCGACTTCAGGGCGGCGATGCTCACGCCCGCCCGCCCCGCGATCACCGTGAGGTTGTCTCCCGGCTTGACCCGGTAGCTCCCCGCCGCCTCCGCCGTGCCCCCAGGAAGGAGGCCGGGCAAGAGGAGGGCAGCGGCGGCCAGCAGGCCCCGCACCACCGGACGACGGGAGCGCCGGATGAGAGTGGGATTCACGTCACTTAGTGTAATGGCGGGATTGAACTGCGGATGTGAACCAACCTGTCGCGCGTTACCTTGCAAATATGTCAGGCCCCCCCTACGCCCCGCCCCCCGGTTTCCGGCGGCTGCGCCTGCTGCTCGCCTGGAACGGCTCGGGCTTCGCCGGGTGGCAGTCGCAGCCCCATGCCCCCAGCGTGCAGGACACCCTCCACGCCGCCTTCGCCCGACTGGGAGCGGGGGAAGCCGCCCGCCCGGTGGCTGCCGGCCGCACCGATGCGGGAGTCCACGCGGAGGCGATGCCCGCGCACATCGACGTGCCGGAAGCCTTCCGGATACCCACAGAGCGGCTGGCCCGTGCCCTCAACGCCCACCTCCCGGAGAGCGTGGCGGTGCTGGAGGCGGGCGAGGCCCCGCCCGGCTTCCACGCCCGCTTCTCCTGCACCGAGCGGCGCTACACCTACCGGCTGCTGCACGCGCCCCAGCGCCATCCGCTGTGGGCGGGACGCGCCCTGCACGTGCCGGGGCCGCTGGACGTGCCCGCCATGAATGCCGCCGCCCGGCCCCTGATCGGCACCCACGACTTCGCCGCCTTCGCCACCCAGGAAGACCGTCAGACGGTGCGCGAGTTGCGGGCGCTCGCGGTGCGGCCCGGCCCGGCCGTGTACGGCGGCCAGGTCTGGGAGGTCCACGTCGCGGGCGAGAGCTTCCTGCGGCACATGGTGCGGGGGCTGGTGGGCACGCTGCTCCTGGTGGGTCAGGGCAAGCTGGCGGCGGGGGACGTGCCCGCCATCCTCGCCGGGCGCGAGCGGAGGCGGGCAGGGGCGAACGTGCCCGCGCAGGGGCTGACCTTCACCGGGGCGAGTTACGGCACCCCGGTCAGCACCACATACCGCTCCTCGCGGTAGCTCAGGCCGCGTGGGGTGGCCCGCTGGTTCCATTCCCCCAGCCGCGCTTCTTCCTGCATCCACGTGCAGCGGGTCGCCCAGTCCTCCGGGGTCGGTGCCCAGGCCTGCACGGACACGCGCCACTCGCCCAGCAGGTTCCAGCCCACCGCCCGCAGGCGCTCCGGCCCCTGGGGCACCTCCAGCTTTGGCCCCACGTACAGGAACCGGGCACCCGGCGCGGCGAGTTCGGGCAGCCGCAGAATCACGCCCGTCGGCCCCCGGCGCGACACGATCAGGTCGAAGGGGCCGCGCAGGGCCTCCGGCACCGCGCCCTTGCCGTCCCAGAGGTGGAAGTCGGCGTGGGGAGCATGCACGCGGGCCTGCGCGAGCAGCTCCGGCACCCGGTCGTAGGCCACCCAGCGGGCGACCTCGCCCCCAAAGCGGGCCGCGTCGGGGCCGTGGCCGCAGCCCGCCTCCAGCACCCGGACCTCCGGCCCCAGCCGCCCTTGCAGCAGCGCGTCGAAGGTCAGTTCGGGGTCGGGACCGTCCAGCTCGCGGGTCCAGGGATGGCGGTAGCCGCCCAGCTCACGGGCCAGGCGGGCATACCACTCGCGGGAATGGGGACGGTCGGGCATCTGCCCAGGGTAGGGCGCGGCGCTCAGCCCCGCTTGGTCACCCCGTCGGTCGTCATCAGCACCCCGTACAGCTCCGGGCGGCGGTCGCGGAAAAAGCCCATTCCGGCGCGGAACTTCCTCGCTTCCACGAGGTCGAGGGTGTGCAGCAGCGGCCCTTCCTCCGTCTCCCCGAACTCGGCCACGATCTCGCCGGTGTAGTCGGAAATGAAGGAGTGCCCGTAGTAGGTCTGTTCCAGGTCCCCGACCCGCTCGGTGCCGATGCGGTTGGAGGACCCCACGTAGGTCGAGTTGCTCACCGCGTGCCCGACCATCGCCCGCTGCCACATCTGGTAGTTGTTGGGCGTCTCGACCTCGGCGGGCTCACTGCCGATGGCGGTGGGGTAGAGCAGGAAGTCCGCGCCCATCAGCATCATCGCCCGGGCGGTCTCGGGGTACCACTGGTCCCAGCAGATGCCCACGCCCACGCGCCCGAACCTGGTCGGCCACACCCGGAAGCCGGTGTCCCCGGTGGCGAAGTAGTACTTCTCCTCGTAGCCGGGGCCGTCGGGGATATGGGTCTTGCGGTAGTTGCCGAGAATGGCCCCGTCCGCGTCGATGCACACCAGCGAGTTGTAGTGCGCCTGCCCCGCCTGCTCGAAGTACGAGAGCGGCAGGACCACGCCGAGTTCCTGCGCCAGATTCTGGAAGCGCCCCACGAAAGGATGATCGTCCAGCGGATGCGCCAGCCCGAAGTAGTCCTCGCGTTCGACCTGACAGAAGTAGAGGTTCTCGAACAGCTCGGGCAGCAGCACGACGTTGGCCCCCTGCCGGGCGGCGTCACGCACATGGGCCTCGGCGCGGGCGAGGTTGTCTTCAAGCTGGCTGGTCATGTGCATCTGCACGACGGCGAGCTTGACGGTCTCGGGGGTGCGGGTCATGGCCCCAGGGTACCCGGCCGGGGCGCGGGGCAGGGTGAAGGGCAGTGCAGGCTAAAGGACAGCGGGTTCGGCGGCTTCACGGAGACTCTGGAAAGGCGTGTTAGCGTGCCCGCATGACCGCTTCCCCCTCCGGCACCACCGAGGTTTTCTTCGATTTCCTGTGCCCGTACGCCTGGCGCGGCGTGGAGCTGGCCGCCGTGCTGCGCGGGGAGGGCGAGACGTTCAAGCTGCGCCACTTCTCGCTGACCCAGGGCAATCACCCCGAGAACGCCGGTCAGGCCGCGCCCGTGTGGTGGCTGACCGACCAGCCGCTGGGCGAGGGTGACCGCTTTCAGCAGGCCAGCCTCCCCGCCTTCCTGTCCGCGCAGGCCGCCGCCCGCCAGGGCGAGGAGCAGGCGTGGGCCTACACCCTCGCCCTGTACCGCGCCCACCACGAGGGGAAACAGCCGCTGGAGGAGGCCACCTTCGTCCAGGCGGCGCGGGACGCGGGTCTGGACCTGGACCGCTGGGAGGCCGACCGTCAGGACGAGGCGGGCCTGCGGGCCAGCCTCCGCGCGGACCTCGCGGACGCGGCGGAGATCGGCGTGTTCGGCACGCCCACCTTCGTCCTGCCGGACGGGAGCGCCGCCTACTACCGCTTCGAGAACCTCACCCGCGACCCGGACACGGCCCGCCAGTGGTGGGCGCTCTACGGCGAGGTGCTGAATGCGGGCGCCGGAATCGCCACCATCAAGCGGGCAAAGAACCGTCCGGCGAACAAGGCCTAATCGCCCAGGCCCAGCCGCCGCGCGACCTCGCCCTGCGGCCGGGCCAGCCCGCTGCGGACATCCATATAGGCGCGGTACGCGGGGTCGAACGGGTGGACGAGCACGGCGGTGACCCCGTGTTCATCCACCTGCATTCCCTGAAGACAGAAGCCCGCCCGCAGCTTGGGAATGAGCACGGCATTGTTGGTGGCGTGGTGGTGGCTGCGGACGAGGGCGTAGCCCTCTCCCCGCAGGAACTCCAGCACGGTGGGCAGAAGCCGCGAGTACACGCCCCGGCCCCGGTGCCCTGGCAACAGCGCCGTGTTCACCATGTAGGCGGTGCGGGTGTCCCACTGCCGTGACATCTGCCAGCCCACGACCTCGCCTGCATAGCCGACCAGCCAGGCATAACGGGGCACGGCCAGCGGCGGCAGGGGCGCGGGGCTTTGCCAGTCGAAGCTGACGGTCGCGTAGGCGGCGGCCTCCAGCTCGGCGTAGACCGCGCGGAAGACCGTCTCCGGCACGGGGTGGAGGGTGTAGCCGCCCCCCAGGTTCACCCCGTCGCCCGCCTGGGCGGGGAGGGGGAGGTGGGGGGGCGTGGGCGAATCTTGCTCCGGCAGCTCCCCCAGGCCCAGCCGCCGCGCCGCCTCCCCGCTCGCCTGCCGGAGGCCGCTGCGAACGTGCATCGCGTCCCGGTAGGCCTCGTCCAGACTCAGCGTGAGGGCCACGTTCAGCCCGCCCTCGTACAGATTCAGGCCCTGCACGAAGAACCCGGCCCGCAGCTTGGGCACGAGCACGCGGTTGTTGGTCGCCCGGTGGTGGCTGGTGACGAGGGTGTAGCCGGCGTCCCGGTACACGTCCAGCACATGCGGCAGCAGCCGAGTGTAGAGGCCGCGCCCCTGATGCTCGGGCAGCAGCCCCGTATCGGCCATGTAGATGGTGCGCTCGTCGCGCTGGTGCGCGTGATGCCAGCCGATCAGCTCGTCCCCGTGGTAAAGGCCCCACTGGAACGTCTCGCCCAGCGGCACGGGGGCCTTGACGGACGGCCCGAAAGTGTACCCCCAGCCGCCGCCGAAGATGCGGCCTTCCAGCCGGGCGCAGGCGTCGCGGTAAATCTCGTAGGAGACGGGGCGGGCCTCGTACCCATCCCCCAGCACGATCACTCCCCGTTCCACAGCGTTCCGGCGGGCTGCTGCTGGGTCAGGCAGTGGAAGGAGCCGCCGCCCTCAATAATCGCGCGGCTCATCAACCCGATCACCTCCCGGTCCGGAAAGAGGGGCCGCAGCACCTCCAGCGCCCGCTCGTCGTTGGGGTCGCCGTACAGCGGCACGGCCACGAAGCCGTTGCCGATGTAGAAGTTCGCGTAGGTGGGCGGCAGCCTCCCCTCGGCCCCCTCCAGCCGGGTGGCGGGCAGGGGCAGTTCCACGATGCGGAAGGGTTCGCCGCTGAGGTCGGTCATCCCCCGCAACTCGGCCAGATTCTTCGCCATCACCGCGTGGTTGGGATCCGTCTCGTCCTCTGCCACGCTCGTGACGATGGTCCGCTCGTCCACGAAGCGGGTGATGGTGTCGATGTGGCCGTCGGTGTGGTCGTTTTCGAGGCCCCCGTCGAGCCACAGCAGCTTCTCGATGCCCAGCGTCTCGCGCAGGAGCGCCGCGTACTCGGCTTCCGTCAGGTCGGGATTGCGCGTGTCGGTGAGCAGGCAGGAGCGGGTGGTCAGGCCCACGCCCGCGCCGTTGACCTCGATGCCGCCGCCTTCCAGCACCTCCGGGCGGTCCCAGTGGGGGAGGTTCAGGTGCGCGGCCACGTGCTCGGGGATGCGGTCGTCGTTTTCCCACTCGAACTTGCCGCCCCAGGCGTTGAAACGCCAGTTTACCAGCGACACGCGGCCCTGCCCGTCGCGCACGAAGATCGGGCCGTTGTCCCGAATCCACGAGTCGTCCAGCGGCACCCGGTGGTAGGTGACATCTGCTCCCACCAGCCGCGCCCGCGCGTCCGTTTCGCTTTCCTCGTCGCGGACCAGCAGGTGCACAGGCTCGAAGCGGGCCACCGTCCGCACCAACTCGGCGTAATCGCCCCGCACCCCGGCGAGGTGCCCGAACCAGAGGTCGTCGTCGGCGGGCCAGCTCATCCACGTCGCGGCGTGTTCGGCCCACTCGGCGGGCATGACAAAGCCCCGCTCGCGCGGGGTGGGGTCTGCGGGAGAGAAGTGCTGCATGGCCGGTATTAAAACAGACCCGGCCTGGGCCGCAGGGTGACGGGGGCCTGGGCGACCCTGGCTTCAGCGGAAGTTCAGCCCCACCCGCAGGCCGGGCGAAAAGAGGTTCAGGCCCTCGCCCTCGCCGGGCAGCAGGAAGGTGTACCCCAGGCTGCCCTCCGCGAAGGCCGTGACCGAGCGGGCCACGCGCACTTCTCCGTTGATGAGCAGATGGGGCCGCACCACCGTCAGGATGCCATTGTGCCGCTCGAGGCCCAGTCCAGCCCCGGCCTGCACCCGGCTCGCGGTGTTCGGCGTGCCCACCAGCGGAAAGAGCACACTCGCGTCTGCCCCGAAGCCCAGGGTGTAGCCCACCAGGCTGCGGACATCCACGCCCGCCCGCAGCGCGTACCGCTCGGCGTCGTAGGTGGCCTGCACGCCCACGCCGAAGTCCAGCGGCGTATCCACCGAGAGCCGCACGCCGTAATAGGTGCTCGGCGCCGCCTGCGCCACGCCGCAAGCCAGGGCCAGCAGGCCGCCGCATATCAGGAGTTTGTTCACATGCTCAGGATAGGGCGGGGACAGGCGTTAGTGAGGCGCACATCAGCGGCGTGTCAGGGCTGACTATCGGTGAAGGTCAGGCGCGGCAGCCGCTCGAACGTCGCCTCTTGCAGCCGCACGGGCAGATACCAGCCGTCAATGGCCGACGTGACCCGCGGCTCCGGCAGCGTCATGTGCAGCAGGGCGAGGCGGCCCCCCCGGCGCACCAGCACCGACGCCCTCAGTTCGCCCGCCTGGATGCACTGCACGTCCGGGCGGCAACGGCTGTCCTGCACCCGCAGCACAGTCAGGGTGAACTCGCCCAGCCGTCCGGTTTGCCCCGGCTGAAGTTGGAGGGTGGCAGCACTCGCCGTTCCCACGAGGGTCAGGAGGAGGGCAGACAGGAGGCGGCGCACGACTCGCTCAGCCTCAGCCCAGCAGCGGCCCGCCGTCCGTGCAGGCGAGCGCCCGGAAGTGCCGGGCCTTGTCGGGCAGGCCCATCGCGTCGTAGCACTCGGCGAGCTTGAGGGCGAAAAACTCCACCGCGCGGCAGTCTTCCCGGCGCTCGGCGGCCTCCAGACACTCGCGGTAGTGCAGCACCGCGAGGTGGTACTGGGCTCCAGCGGCAGCGTGTTCGGCTCGGCAGTGGCTCATCCGGAGGGACACGATGTCGGTGCGAACGCCGTTCATGGGCCTGAGTGTAGACACCCTGCCGGGCAGATGAATGAAAGATGAAGCGGATTCGGCCGTGCAGACGCTGTTCTCTGAACTGGGTCAAATCCCACCAGGAGCGGGGATCGGGCGCGTCCGGGGCCTACCCAACGATCCGCGCCCGCACGCTCAGCGTGGGCAAATTCACGTCCCCCAGCCGCACTTTCAGAGCCGTGCCGGGGGCGGCGGGCGTGCTGACGGGCACGTCGAAGGCCAGCTCCGGAATCAGCAGGGTGGCCTGCGGTCCCCGGCGGTCGACCACCACGGCGTCCCACTCGCGCTCCGGCTGCGCGGCGACAAAGCGCAGGGTGTGGTGCCTGCGGCTGAGGCGCTCGGCCTGCCGGGTGGCGTCGGCGTTCATGCCCGCCTGCGCGACCCGCTCCGCGACCGCCTTGCCGCCCAGGGCCTCGCCCCCGTTAAGGTGCGCCCGCAGTTGCTGGTGCACCACCAGGTCGAGGTAGCGCCGCATCGGGCTGGTCGCCTGCGCGTAGAGGTCGAGGCCCATCCCGTGGTGCGGCCCCGGCGCGGGCTGAAAGCGGGTGCGGGCCAGCGTCTTGCGCCGCGCCCACTGGGCGGGCAGGGTGTCGCCGCGCACCTCCCGCGTGGGGGCGTCCTGGGTGGCGAAAGGCAGCGGGATACCGTGGTCGTCGGCATAAATGGCCGCCCCCCACCCCGCCAGCGTCATGCACTCCTGCACCACGAAGCGCATCTCCGGCTTGGGCAGGGGCAGGACGGCCGCGCCGTGTTCGTCGGCCTTGACCCGCACCTCCGGCAGGTCGATGGAGAGTGCCCCCTCCCCCTCACGCAGCTCGCGGCTCGCGCGGGCGAGGCGGGCCAGCGAGACGAAGGGTTCCTCGCCCGCTTCCAGCCGTTCCTGGGCCTGGGTGTAGGTCAGCCGGGTGACCCGCACGGTGGTCAGGTGCACGTCCACCGCGTCGGCATTCCCGTCCGCGTCCAGATCCAGCGCGATGGACAGGGCGGGCGAGGTTTCGTGCAACCCCAGCCCC
This sequence comes from Deinococcus sp. HSC-46F16, assembly GCF_024171495.1. Classification (NCBI taxonomy): domain Bacteria; kingdom Thermotogati; phylum Deinococcota; class Deinococci; order Deinococcales; family Deinococcaceae; genus Deinococcus; species Deinococcus sp. HSC-46F16. The sequence goes on along the minus strand of NZ_JALJZW010000005.1, from coordinate 122,891 downwards.
GCCCGTTCGACCATCCCGTCCGGCAGCATCCCCACTGTGCGGTCGGGGAGGTAGAGGGTCGCGCCCCGCGCCCGCGCTTCCTGGTCGAGCGGGCTGTCTGGCGGGACCAGCGCAGCCACGTCCGCCACGTGGACCCACAGCCGGGTCAGGCCCCCGCCGAGGGCTTCGAGGCCCACCGCGTCGTCGGGGTCGCGGTTGCCCTCGTCGTCGATGGCGAAGGCGGGAAGGTGCGTCAGGTCCAGCCGGGGTTCCGGGGCGAAGTCGGGCACGGGCAGCGCCACGTCTTGCAGCGCGGCCCCCAGGCGGTCGGCGTAAGGCGTCCGCGCCTCATCCCACAGCCCCAGCCGCAGCAGCAGGGCGTGGGCGGCTTCCGGCGTCTCCGGCTGCCCGAGGTCGCGCAGGGTCCGGCTCTTTTCCGCCTTGCCCCGCGCGAGCAACTCCACCTCCGTCCGCTGGGCAGGCGTGAGATCCGGCAGGGCAGGCGAAGGGCTGGTCATGGGGATGAGGATACGGGGCGGCGGCCTTGGGAGCGGATTGAAAAGCCGAGATTTCTAAATCCTGAAGTTGAGGTTTGGACTCAGTGCAGACAGATGGAGCCTGGGAACAGGAACTGGACCCGAAAAGGTTGTCTCCATCGGGACATTTCCGGATCAACATCTTCGCCTCCATACCTAACCTAGAAATCCAGTCTTGACAATCATGGATACAGATGTTTCTATTTCGTCAAAGGAGGAGCGCATGAATGAGCAGGCGAACGAAGGGTTTCGCGCACAGGTGGAGCGTCTGGTGGCCGAGGGCAAACTCACCCCCGAGGAAGGGCAGGAGCTGCTGGGGGAACCGGAAGGCATGGCGGTCGAGGACGTGCCGGAGGACATGGCCGCGCATTACACGGCATCTGGCGAGGACACGCCGCCCGACCTACAACTGGACGTGAGCGGCTTTACGCTCCGGGTCGTGCTCGACTCGGGGGTGGTCAGTCCGCAACTGCACGCCAGCGAGGACGGCAAGCTGCTGCTGGAAGCCCGGCCCGACGGCTGGCGGGTGGCGCGGCGGCCGGGGCAGGAGCACCTGGGCTGGAGTTCGGTCAGCGCGGTGCTGAGTTTGCCCTTTTCCCCCCGGCATGTGCGGGCGCGGGTCAGCGGCGGCAATGTGACCCTGCCCGACCTCGGCGGCGAACTGGTCGCGCAGGTCAGCGGCGGGAACCTCCGGGCGGGCCGCGCGGCCAGCCTGCGGGCGGAGGTCAGCGGCGGCAACCTCACGGCGGCCGAACTGAGCGGCCCCACCCAGGTCAGCGTGAACGGCGGCAACCTCTCGCTGGAGGGTGCTCGCACCCTGAATGCCACCGTCAACGGCGGCCACCTGAAATGGGCCGGATGCCTGACGGGGGGCGAGCACCGGGTGGAAGTCAACGGGGGAGGAGCCACCCTGCGCCTGCTGCCGGGCAGCAGCGTGACCGTGGAGGCCGACGTGACCGTGGGCAGCTTCAAGGCCGATTTCCCGACTGAGCGCCGGGGCAGCTTCATGACCACGCAGCACACCGGGCGGCTCGGCGCGGGCGAGGCCCACCTCTCCTGCCGGGCGACGGCGGGGCAGGTCAAGGTGGTGACGGCATGAGAGAGAAAGTCCGCCGGATTCTCGACCTCGTGCGGGCGGGCAAGCTCACGCTGGAGGACGCCGCCCCACTGCTCGCCGCCCTCAGCCCCCGGCTGGCGATGACCGACGCCGACCGCGAACTGATCGCCTCGCTGCTCTCGCGCGGCGAACTCGACAGCGGGCAGGTGGCCGAACACCTGCTGCTGCTGCGCGGGGTCAAGGACCTGCCGCAGCCGCCGCAGCCGCCCCGCCCGCCGCAGTTTTCCGGCAACTGGGTGTGGGACGGGCGCGGACGCCGCGGTCCCGGCCCGGTGAACATTCCCGTGAACATGGAGGGCATCATGGACAGCGTGGGTTCCGTGCTGGAGCGGGTGGGCGAGGTCGTGGACGCGACCCACGGTCACGGCCCGGCGCACCGCCAGTCCCCTTCCGCCGCGCCGCGCATCCTGCGGATCGAGGTGGAGTCCAGCGAGGGCGACAGCTACAACGCCAACCTCCCGGTCAGCCTCGCGCCCCACCTGGGCAAACTGATTCCCCGCCACGGCATCGAGGCGCTGGAGCGGGCCGGCTTCACGCTCGAAGCCCTGCAACTCCTGCTGGAGTCCGGCCCCCCGCCCGGCAACCTGATCAGCGCCGAGGACAGCGAGGGCAACAGCGTCACCATCACCCTGAAATGAGGCCGGGGGGGAGGCGGGGAAGCCGAACTGGCCCCCGCCTCCGCCCGCGCCCCGTACCCTGACCCCATGTCCAGACCCCTGCCCCTGCCCTTTCCCGACGAGACGGAAGCCCCACTCGTCACCGAACTGCGTTTTCCCACCAGCGGCGTGACCGTGCGCGGCGTCTTCGACCTCAACGAGTTCGCCACCCTGTCCCCGGAAAATCTGGAGTTCCTGCGGCTGTATATCCGCGTGCGCGGCAACCTCAAGGAAGTCGAGCGGGTCTTGGGCCTGAGCTACCCGACCGTTCGCGCCCGCTTCGACACCCTGCTCCGCGCCATCGGCTACGAACCCGAACCCGCCGACCCCCAGAGCGAGGTGCTGCTGAGCCTGGAACGCGGTGAGATCACCCCCGACGAGGCGGCACGGAAGCTGCGGCGTTAAGCTCCACCGCCCTTCGCGCGTAGGACGCCGCGTGCGGGGCGTGGGTGGGCACGTGGGCGGTGGCGGCGAGCGGCTTTCGCGGCCTCCCGGTGCACTTTTCGCGCCGCCGCGTGTGCGGCGAAGGCGGCTCCCGCGCCGCTGGCACGGGGAGAGCTCACCGTGCCCACGCCCGCGCCGCCTCAATTGCCTCACGAGGTCGGGAGTCGTCCGGGCAGGCGACCTCGAACAGCGGCAGGACGCGCTCGGCCTCATCGGTGGCAGCCAGGGCGGGGGCGCGGTGGGCTGGGTCGGTGGGGGGATTCCGCTCAGAGCACAGCCCGGTACATCTCGTCCAGGGTGAGCGTGCAGTCCAGGCAGGGTACGCCGACCTCGCCCCCTTCCCGGTGTTCGCGCATCTGCCAGCCACCCTCCCGACGCTGATACTCCACGACGTAGCGCCCCTCCTGCGACACGAGCAGGTGGCTCTTCAGGCTGGGAATGGCTGTATACATGCCGTATTTCCCGACGCGGTCGTGCGAGGCGGGGCTGGGGGAGAGGACCTCCACGAGCAGGCAGGGCGAGGTCTTGGCTTGACGGTCCGTGTCGTGCTGATCGCACACCAGCATGACGTCCGGGGAGAAGAAGGAAGTGGTGTCCTCCACCCGCAGCTTCATGTCGCTCTGGTACAGGCGGCATCCGGCCCGCATGGCGCCGGGATACAGAGTCGCTGCGATGTTCATCCAGAACAGCACATGGGCCTCGCTGGCCCCGGCGTGCGCGTGCAGCGGGTACACGAAGCCGCCCACGTACTCGTGCCTCTGGGCGCTCTTTTCCTCCAGGCGCAGGTATTCCTCCACGCTCATGGCCTGGGGGCGGGGCCGCTCATGGGCCTACCGCAGTCCCGCGAGGTCGTCCCACACCAGCCGGACCTCGCGCAGTTCGCCGCCGGGGAGGGGAACCCTTTTCACGCCGTCCTCGCGCCCGCCCTGCCGCGCGTACCACGCCCGCGTGGGGTTCACGTCCAGCACCCACAGGGCCAGCGAGCGGTGCCCCTGTTCGCAGAGCTGCCGGGCCACCTCCACCAGCAGCGCCCGCCCCAGGCCCAACCCCTGCACGCCCTTCAGCGCGTAGAGGGTATAGAGCTCCGCGTCCACGCCCGGATGGTCGCGCGGCGGCCCGGCCGAGGCGAAAGCGAGCACCTCCCCCTCCCGTTCCCCCACGAGGACGAGTTCTTGCCCCTCCGCGATGGTCCTCTGCCAGTTCGCCTCCCGCCGCTCGCGCATGGCTTCATCGGTCATCCGGGGCAGGAAGTCGTCCGGCAGCAGCCCAGCGTAGGTCTCGCGCCAGCTCGTGACGTGGACCCGTGCCAGGGCGGGCGCGTCAGTGGTGGTGGCCGTCCGCAGGCGGTAGGAGAGGGGCGGGGTCATGCCGCAGCCTAGACGACCCCGCCGGGTGGGGGTACCCCCAGGGGCTGGCGGCGGCCCCCGCCGGGCGGGTAGCCTGCCCGCCGTGACATGGAGGGCGCCGGGGTCCCTGGCGAGCAGTCCGGAATTCCGGTTCCGGTACGGCTCGCTGCTGGTCGTGCTCGTCGGGGTGATGGTCACGTCGGTGGTCACGCTGCTGCTGTCGCCGGGCTGGAACTTCCCGGTGTCTGACCGGCTGGGGCTGGGGGGGCTGGCCCTCAAGAACGTGGCCCTCACCGTGTGGCTGTGGCGGCGACCGGACCACTTCACCCGGATCGGCCTGATCGAGCTGGTGCTCGAGGGCCTGGGCGGACTGGTCAAGCTGTGGAGTGCGCTGCTGGTCGAGCAGACGGCCTACGGCCTGGGCGGGTACGTGTACTGGCTCTCGCTGAATTACTTCGTGGCGGCGCTGGTGCTGCGGCCCCGCGCGGCGCTCACGGTTTCGCTGGCCTGGTTCGCGGCGCTGCTGGGGATCGGGGTGGCGTACGGGCTGACGCCGGGAATTCCCGCCGAGCGCCGCGTCCTGTGGGCCAATGCGCTGCTGCAACTGTACCTGTCGCACCTGACCCTGATCGCCTTCCTGACCGTGCAGGGGCGGCTGCTGCGGCGGTACCTGCGGGCCATCGTCCACGCCGAGCGGCAGGCCCGTTTCGCGCATGTAGACGGCCTGACCGGACTGCCCAACCGCCGCCAGCTCGACGCCTGGCTCGCCGAGGCCGAACGCGGCGGGGCCGAGGACCCCTGGAGCGTGATTCTCTTCGACCTCGACCACTTCAAGGCGATCAACGATGCCCACGGCCACGTGATGGGCGACCGGGTCTTGCAAGCGGTCGCGGTGGCGGCCCGCAAGGCCCTCGGCGCGGGGGACCGGCTGGGGCGCTGGGGCGGCGAGGAGTTCCTCGTGGTGCTGCCGGGGCGGACGCAGGCGCAGGCGGCGGAGCTGGCCCGGCGGCTCTCGGAGGCGGTCGCGGGGCAGGAGGTGCCGGAGGTCGGTCGGGTCACCGTGAGCTGCGGCGTCGCCCAGGCCTGGCCCAGCGAGGTCGCCGGGGACGTGCTGCGCCGCGCCGACGGGGCGATGTACCGCGCCAAGGACGAGGGCCGGGCACGGGTGCGGCTGGCGGGATGATGCGGACTCATACGGTTGCCGTCCCATCGGTTCTCGAACCGGGAAAGCGCCGACCGGAGAACTCCTTGTCCGGCCACCGTTGTGTTCCTGCTCGCTCCGCCCCGCAGCTTTGCCAGTCCGCTCGGGGTGAACAGGGTGTGTCACGGCTGGGCCGGAATCCGTCTCAGCCTTGCCCCCCCTTGCCCCGCCCCGCCCGCCACTGGGCATAGGTCATCCGGTCGATCTGGAAGGTGTCGCGCGTGCGGGTGTAGGTACCGCGTCCGCCCATCCGCCCGATCAGGTCCAGCGCCGCCGTGTCCACGTACAGCCGCTCGGGGTCGGCCAGTGCGTCCGCGTGCAGGTGCAGCCCCAGCACCTCCCCCAGCACGATGCGGGTGCGGCCCACCGTCACCGTCTGGACCTCGCGGCATTCCAGCGCGGCTGGACTCGCGGCCACGCGCGGCACGGCCACCCGCACGCCGGGTGCGAGGTCCAGCCCCACCGCCCGCGCCTCGCCCATTCCGTGCGGAAAGTCGGTCGCCGTCTCGTTCATCACTTCGGCCAGCACCGCCCCCACCAGATTCACGGTGAACTCGCCGCCGGAGCCGATGTTGAGCGCGGTGTCCTTGGGCGTTCCGTCCGGGCGGTCGCCGGGGGCAAAGGCCACCACGCCGGGGTCCGACCCCATCAGGCCGAAAAAGGAATAGGGTGCGAGATTGACCTCGCCGCCCGGCCCCAGGGTGCTCACCCAGGCGATGGGCCGGGGCACCACGACGGCGGTGAGCAGCTTGTAGCGCTCGGGGGCGGACAGGGCGGCGAAGTCGAAGTGCCGGGTCTCGGGCGTTGGGGCCTCGGGGGTCATGGGGCCAGCCTAGCGGCGCTATCCTGCCCGCGTGCCAGGCGACCCCCTCACCTACCGCGAGGCCTACGCGCGGCTCTCGCGCATCGCCGCCGAACTCGAAACCGGCGAGGCCGACCTCGACCGGGTGCTGCCGCTGCTCGAAGAGGCCCGTGCCGCCTACGCCGCCTGCCGCGAGCGCATCGCGGCGGTGCAGGCGGCCCTCGCGGGCGACTGGGGCGAGGACGGGGCGGGGCCGGACGAAGAGGACGAGGCGGAGCCAACCCCCGAGCCTGACGACGACCCCTTTTGATGTCCTTTCCCCGGTCCAGCCGGGTATCCTCCTCTCATGAGTGACGCCCGCCGCGCCCCCCCCGACGCCGCCGGAGCGGCCCCCCGCGTAAGTCCCCTGGTGTACCGGGCCGTCGTCTTCGTGATGGGCCTGCCGCTGCGCCTGCGGGGCGAGCGGGTGGAGGTGCAGGGCCAGGGGCACGTACCGTCCCCCGGCACCCCGCTGATCGTGGCGGCAAACCACCGCACGGCGCTCGACCCCTTCATCATCGCGGCGAGCCTGCCGCCGGGCCGCTTCCTGCAATTCATGGCGAAAAAGGAGCTGTTCGTGCCGGTCATCGGCCACATCATCCGCGCCGGGGGGTCTTTTCCAGTGGACCGCAGCACGAACGACCTCGGGGCGGTGCGGACCAGCCTGCGCATCCTGCAAGCGGGCGGCACCCTGGGCATCTTTCCGGAGGGCACGCGCGGCGGCGGCGAACTGCACGGCGGGGTCGCGCTGCTGGCCCTCAAGGGGAAGGCCCCGATCCTGCCCGTCGGCCTGCGGCGCGAGGGCAAGCGCTGGCTCGTGCGCTTCGGCCCCCCCCTGCCGCCCACCGGGGGCATCAAGGCCCTGACCGCCGAGGTGGGCGACCGCCTCGCGGAACTCGCCGGGGAGCCGCTGCCCAGCCGGGTGGACGAGGGGGCGCTCTAAAGTTCCTTTTCCCCCGCCCGCTTTGCCCTATAGTGCCCCCCGACGGAGGCAGGGAAAGCCGGTGGAAGTCCGGCACTGTCGCGCAACGGTAACCCCCCGCCGTGGGGGGAAGTCCGAACACCGGCCCCGTCCCGGTCTGCCCCCAGCGGGCGAGCCGGTTGGCCTGACCTCTCGCGGACTGGAGGAACCGCCCTGGCGCTGCGGACCCACTGGGTCGCTGCCCCTGGACGTGCCGAGACCCCCACTCCGCCCCCACCGGGGCGGTTTCGTCGTTTCCGGCCCCCACACGCGGAGGAGAGCCCAGAAGGAGCCCCACCCATGAAGACTCTCCTGACCGTGTCCCTGCTCGCCCTGCTGCCCACCGCAGCGGCGACGACCTACCCCCTCACCCTCACCGACGACCTCGGGCGCAAGGTGACCCTTCGCTCGGAGCCCAAGCGCATCATCAGCATGGTGCCGAGTCACTCCGAAACCGTGTGCGCGATCGGCGCGTGCGGCAAGCTCGTCGGGGTGGACAAGTACAGCGACTACCCCCAGCAGGTCGCGCGGCTGCCCAAGGTGGGCGACCTCTTCGCCCCCGACGTGGAGGCAATGGTGGCCCTGAAGCCCGACCTCGTGCTGGTGAGCAAATACAGCAAGCTCGACGGGCCGCTGACCCAGGCGGGCATCCCCACCATCGCGCTCGACATGGAGAAGTACGACGAGGTCTTCTCCAAGACGTTGACCCTCGGCCGGATCGTGAACCGCGAGGCGCAGGCCAAGAACGTGGTGCTGAACATTCGCCGTGACATCGCCAAGGTCGAGATTCTGACCAAGAACGCGGTGCGCAAGCCCACGGCTTACTTCGAGATTGACCCCACCCCGTACTCCATCGGGCCGAACTCTTTTATGGGCGTGCTGCTCACCAAGGCGGGAGCCCGCAACATCATCCCGGCCTCGCTGGGCGACTTCCCCAAGGTGGACCCCGAGCTGATCGTGAAGGCCAACCCCGAGCTGATGCTGGGCCTGACCCGGCAGGCGGCGGCGGCCCGGCCGGGCTGGAGCGGCCTGAAGGCGGTCAAGGCGGGCCGAGTGCTGGACATCCCCAAGGACCTGAACACCATCCTCAGCCGCCCCGGTCCCCGCATGGGGCAGGCGCTGCGGGGGCTGGCGCGGCTGGTGCACCCGGAACTGTTCCGGTGAGGCTGTGGACTATGAGCTATGAGCCTTGAGCGGGCGGCTGCCGTGACCACGCCGCGCCTGTGGCGGGTGGGGCGCACCGCCGCGCTGGTAGCGGCCCTCCTCGCCGCCGTCGTGCTGGCGGTGGGCCTGGGGAGCGTGACCATTCCCCCCGGCGAGGTGCTGGGTGCCCTGGGGCGCGGGGTGGCGAGCCTCTGGACCGGCGCGGTACTGTCCCCGGAGGACGTGATCGTGTGGCAACTGCGGCTGCCGCGCGTGGCGATGGGCGTGCTGGTGGGCGCGTGTCTGGCGGTGTGCGGGGGGGCCTTTCAGGGCGTCTTCCGTAACCCGCTGGCCGACCCCTACCTGCTGGGCGTGGCGAGCGGGGCGGGGCTGGGGGCCACGGTCGCCATCGTCGCGGGGTGGCCGCGCCCGCTGGTGCCGGTGGCCGCGCTGCTGACGGCCCTCGCGGCGGTCAGCCTGACCCTGACCCTGGCCCGTGAGGGCCGCCGACTGCCCCCCACCCGCCTGATTCTGGCCGGGGTGGTGGTGGGCAGCATCCTGAGCGCAGTGTCCACCTTCCTGATCCTGCGCGGCGAGGACCGGGCACGGCAGGTGCTCGCCTATACCCTGGGCGACCTGGGCTTCAGCGGCTGGGGCGACGTGCTGACCGTGCTGCCCTACGCGCTGGCGGGGGGCGGCCTGCTGATGCTGCTGGGCCGGGCGCTGGACACCCTGCAACTCGGGGACCTGACGGCCCGCAGCCTGGGGGTGCCGGTCGAGCGGCTGCGGCTGCTTGTCGTGCTGGCCGCGAGCGTGGCGACCGCTGCCGCCGTCGCCTACGTGGGCATCATCGGGTTTGTGGGGTTGGTCGTGCCGCATGTGGTCCGGCTGGCGTGGGGGGCGGGGCACCGGGTGCTGCTGCCCGTCTCCGCGCTTGCGGGGGGGACCCTGCTCGTGCTGGCCGACCTGCTGGCCCGCACCACGCCGCTCTCGCAGGTGGGCGTGGTGACGACGCTGCTGGGGGGACCGTTCTTCCTGTGGCTGCTGCGGCGGGGGGGCCATGACTAGTTCCGTGGTCGGCATAGGAACGCTGGAGGCCCGCGACCTCCACGTCCGCGCCGGGAGCTTTCCCGCCGTGCAGGGCGTCACCGTCGCCTTCCGGGAGGGGGAGTTCAGCGCGGTCATCGGGCCGAACGGGGCCGGAAAAAGCACGCTGCTGCGGGCGCTGCTGGGCCTCACGTCGCCGGAAGCGGGCGAGGTGCGGTTGCTGGGCCGCTCCCTCCCGCAGTGGACGCGAACCGAGCGGGCACGGACGCTGGCCTATCTCGCCCAGGGTGAGGGCCTTCCGGAAGCGGCGCGGGTGCGCGACGTAGTGGCGCTGGGGCGGGGCGCGGGGGAGTGGACCTGGGGCCTGCTGCCGCGCCGTCCCTGGACCGCCGAGGACGAGGCGGCGGTGGACCGCGCCCTGGACCGCACCGACACGGCCCGCTTCACCGAGCGGCGGGTGGGCGAACTCTCGGGCGGCGAACGCCAGCGGGTGAGCCTCGCCCGTGCCCTGGCCGCGCAGCCCCGCTTCCTGCTGCTGGACGAGCCGACCAACCACCTCGACCTCGCTTACGGCCTGGAGATCATCCGGCACGCCCGCTGCGAGGCCGCCGGGGGCCTGGGGGTGGTGGCCGTGCTGCACGACCTCAACCTCGCCGCCCGCGCCGACCGCCTTGTGCTGCTGGCCCAGGGCCGGGTGCTCGCGCAGGGCACCCCCGCCGAGGTGCTCACGCCCGCGCACCTGCATGCCGCCTACGGGCTGCGCGTGCGCGTGCTGCACGACGGGGACCGTCCCCTTATCCTTCCGGAGGACTGATGCCCGCCAAGTACTTCAAGACCAACGGCCACCTGCTGGTCTGTCAGGGCCAGAACTGCCAGGCCAGAGGCTCCGTGCTGCTGCACAAGGCGCTCTGGAACCACCTGGAGCGGCAGGCGCTCGCCTATTACAAGACGGGCGGCACCGTGCGCCTCACCGAGAGCGGCTGCCTGGGCGCCTGCTCGTTCGGCCCTGCCCTCTGCGTCTACCGCGCTTCGGAGGGCCGTCTGGAGGAAGGCTGGTACGCGGCGGTGGATTTCCCGCTGGCCATGCGCATCGCCCAGGCCGTGCAGGACGGGGCGGCGTTGCCGACGGAGCGGAAATACGGGCCGGAGTAGGCCGCCGCCTCTGACCAGGAGCTTCCCGTTTCCAGCAACCGCCCCCGGCTTCATAGGCCGGGGGCGATGCTTGATGTGGATGGAACGCTGGACCCTGTTCAGGCGGCGTGCGGTTCTCCGAGTCTCTCCCGTTACCCCGGCAAGTCGGCCAGCGCGTCGAGGATCAGGAAGTCCGGCCGTCCCACCGTGCCGCTGGACTGCATCGTGGCGCGGACCTCCGGGTCGTTCAGGAAGCCTTCGAAGGCTTCGCGGCTCTCCCACTCGAACAGGACCCGGACCTGACTCGGGTGGCCGGGCACGGTAAAGACGCGGCTGCGGCGGCTGCCATGCTTCCGGCGTGCCCTGGCCCCCGCCGTGGCGAACACGCCGATGAACTTCTCAAGGTCGCTGATCTCGACAGTCGCCCAGATATGGATCATGACGTGTCTCTTTCTTCAGACAGCCGCAAGCTTAGCCCCGCACCACTTCCAGCAGCTTCTCGCCGTACTTGCGCAGGCGCTCCGGTCCCATGCCGCGCACGGCCTTCAGGTCGTCCATCGTGTAGGGCACCCGGCGGGCGATCTCGGCCAGGGTCGCGTTGCTGGCGATGATGAAGCGGCTGACCTCCTGACGCTTGGCCTCCGCGTTGCGCCACTCACGCAGCCGGGCGTAGATGGCCGCCTGCTCGTCGGTGAGGTCGGCGGCGGGGTCGGGAGCCGCGCCTGCCTCAGCCGCGACGGGCAGGTCGGGGGCAAGGTCGGGCGTAGCAGGGACGGGGTCTGGCTGGGGCGTGGGCTCCGGCGCACTGGCGGATTCGTCGTCGGCCGCTTCGTCGGCAGGAGTCTCTTCGGCAGGCACGGCCTCCTCGGAGGGCTGCTCGGCTTCCGGCGCGGCCAGGGGCGGCTGAACCTCCAGTTCGGGCTCGTCGGGGCCGTCACTGACCGGGATGGGCAGGGGAGCGGGCTCAGCGTAATCGCTGCCACTGAAGACGATCTCGGGGGTCCAGACTTCTTCCTCGGGTTCGGCGGTCGTGGGGGCCTGGGGCACCGGAGCGTCGGGGGTGGGCGCCTCGAAGGTCACGCGGGTGGGCGGGCTGTCCGGCTGTGGCTGAGCGGGGCGGGCCGTGTCCGGCTCGGGACGGTCGGGCGCGGGCAGGCGGCCCAGGCGCGAAGCCTCGGCCCCCGTCCCGTCGGTCGGCCTGCCCGAACGGTCACCCCGGTCGCGGCCGAATCGGTCACGGTTCCGGCGGAAGCGCGACTCGTCCTCGCGCTCGGGGCGGCGGTCCTCGGTCCGTCCCTCCTCCCGCACCACGGGCGCCTCGCCGCGCAGCAGGATCAGGGCCGTCTCGGCATCCTGAAGGCCCGGCGTGAAGACCACCCCGCCGTCCACACTGCGGGTCGCGGCCAGCACGCCGCCGGGGGGCCAGGGGGTGTCGGGAGCACTCTCGGGCGGCAGCAGCAGCGCCGTGGGGCCAAAGGGCAGGGCGCCGCCTCCCAGCCGCTCGGCCAGGGCCGCCACTGTGCGGGCCACCCGCGCCAGGCGCAGCGGCAGGGTCGCCACGTCGCGCAGCGCGAGGGCCACGGCGGTGTCCGAGGGGGCGGGCGCGGCGGGCGTGGGCGCCTCGCCCTGCCCGAACAGCAGGGCGAGGTCGGTGTCCCCGAAGCCGGTCAGCGTCACCCCGTGGCGGTAGACCACATAGGTCGCGCCCTGCGCGAACCAGCCGCCGCCGGGGGCCAGGGTCGCGTCCACGATCACGGGCACGCCTGCCCGCTCGGCGCGGCGCAGCAGCCGTTCGTCGGGTTCGGCCAACCACACGGCCCGCGCCCCGCTCCAGTCGGCGTCCAGTCCGGCAGCGGCCAGGCCGAAGTTGGCGAGCGCTGCGCGGCTCACGCCCAGGCGCTCGTCCACCCGCACGGTGCCCGGCCCCAGCAGCGCCCCGAGTTGCCGGGCCAGCGCCGCTTCGCCCGCCAGGGTCAGGCCCCACCCGGCGCCCTCCAGGTCGGCCAGCGCCCCGGCCAGCCGCGCGTGGGGGTCGCCGCGCTCGGCGTGCAGGGCCACCAGCCGGGCGTCGGGGCGGGCGGGAGGAGAGGGGAAATCAGCAGTCATGCTGCCCATTGTGCCGCACCGCGCCGGAAGCGCGACCCCCGGATGGAGGGGAGGTCAAGGCCCGTGGGGAGATGTCCGGCCGCCGGGTGCCGTACGGTGGGGCATGCGACGACTGCTCCTGACGGCCCTGCTGCTGTTGCCCGCCCCCGCCCTCGCCGGGGGTCAGGAGGGGCCGCCCCCCGCCGCGCCCCGCACGGCGGCCACCGCCCCGGTCCTGCGACTCACAGCGCCGGTGGGGACCACGGTCTACCTGATCACCGAGACCGTCTCGCGCACCGAGATCGAGAGTGTGGAAGTCCAGGGTGAGGACGCCGCCGAGCTGGAGGCGGCGGTGCGGGGGGGCCTCGGCGCGGCTGGGACCCAGCGGACGACCGGGGAATCCAGCACCCGCGTGCAGTCGCGCGGCGCGGACGGCTCGGTCACCCTGCGGGACACCGCGTTGATTCCCCTGCCCGACGGGAGAGAGGTGGCCCTGCGCGTCTTCCAGACCGTGCGTCCGAACGGCACCCGCACGGGGGTGCGCTTCGAGGTGGATGACCCGACCCTCCAGCAGGTGTTCGCCGGACTGAACAGCGAGCAGTTCCAGCGGCAGTTCGCCACCAACGACCCCGCCAACAACCTCTACGGCTTTCCCCTCGTGCCCGGCCAGAGCCGCACGGCCACAGCCACGGTGGATATGCAGGCGCTGCTGACGGGCCTGTTCGGGGGCCTGCTCGGCCCGGAGGCAGCCGACTTCCCGGCGGTGCAGGCCTCGCCGATGACCGCCCGCACCACCACGACCTACCGGGGTTTGAACGCGGCCCGCCAGCACGTCTTCGAGACCAGCAGCACTTTCGCCCCCTGGAGCGTTCAGTTCGGGGGTGGGGCGGACAGCCCGGAGTTCCGCGCCGAACTGCTGTCCCAGGGCAGTCGCAGCACGACGAGCACCCTGTTCCGCGCCGACGGCCTGACCGCGGGCGGCACCCAGAGCCAGACCCTGCGGATGCGCGTCACGACGACCGGCCCGGACGGCGAGACCATGCGGGTCACCTTCCGCGTGACCACCGAGGCGACGGTGCGTGCCCGCTGAGGGGCGAGGCTCCCCCTCCTGTCCGGTCCCCTAGCGCCCGAAGCGCCGCTCCCGCCCCTGGAAGTCCCGCAGCGCCCGCAGGAAATCCACCCGCCGGAAGCCCGGCCAATACACGTCGCAGAAATAGAACTCCGAGTAGACGCTTTGCCACAGCATGAACCCGCTGAGCCGAATCTCGCCGCTGGTGCGGATGATGAAGTCGGGGTCGGGCGTGCCCGCCGTGTACAGGTGGGCGCTGATGTGGTCGGGCTGCAACTCCGCGATGACCTCCGGCAGCGTGGCCCCCTCCGCAGCCCGGCGCGAGAGGTGGCACTTGACCGCGTCCACGATCTCCTCGCGGCCCCCGTAGCCCACGGCGATGTTCAGGGTCATGCCGTCGTACCCGGCGGTCTTGGCCTCCAGTTCGCGCAGGGCGTCCAGCACGTGCGGCGGAAAAGCGTCGTGCTGCCCGATGGCCCGCACCCGCACCCGGTTGGCGTGGATGCGGGGATCGGTGGCGAGGTTCCGGGCCTCGCGCTCCAGCAACCCCAGGATGTGCGCGAGTTCGCCGGGGTCACGGCTGGTGTTGTCGGTGGAGAGCACCCAGATCGTCGCCGCCGGGATGCCCAGTTCCAGGCACCACTGGAGGACCTCGTGCGCCTTGTCCGCCCCGAAGGAGTGCCCCAGTTCGCGCTGCATCCCAGCGGCGCGGGCGTAGCGGCGGTTGCCGTCCAGAATCAGGCCCAGGTGCCGGGGCAGCTTGCCGTGTTGGCGGACCTCGCGGGCCAGCCGCTGCTCGTAGCCCCACAGCAGCGCCCCCCGCCCGGTGTCCCTGACCTTCTGGACGGTGCGCAGCGCGGTGTGCAGGGCAGGGCGGCTCATGTCGGGGGGCAGTCTAGCGCCTGGGGTCCGGGGGCGGGGTCCCTCCAAAGGGGGAGGTCATACGGGACGGCTCTGATTCCAGAACATCCGGGAAAGCGCCATAGGGTCTTCCGTCGCCGCCCCATCCCGTACTTTGTGCTTCTCGCTCTGCTTGGCAGCTTGACAAGTCCGCTCGGATGATTCCTGGGAGTCATCGCAAGTTGGTCTCAGCCCGGTGCGAACAGCGACTCGGCCCGCCGCCGCCAGAGTTCCAGCGCCTTGTGGTCCAGCCGCGAGAGCGCCTCGGCCGCGACTGGAACCGGGGCCGGGCCGCCCGCCCCCGCGTAGACGGTCAGCCGCACCCGGCGGTGGGTCATGGTGTGGGTGACCTCGCCCAGTTCGCCCGTGACGGCCGCGCCGAGACGGGCGCTCAGGCGGGCCAGCGCGTCGGCTTCCTCCTCGTCCCCGCGCACCTCCTCGGTGGGCAGGCCCATCAGTCCCCCCAGCAGCGAGCCCCCGCGCCGCTCCAGCACGGCCCGCTCGCTGTCCCCGATCAGGAGGGCCACCGCCCGCACCTCGCGCACCGCCGCCCGCACTTTGGGAGCCGGAAAGCCCGCCGGGTCGCCCGACGCCCGCGCCACGCACCACCCCGCCAGCGGGCATTCCAGGCAGCGCGGCGCCTTCGGAATGCAGACCGTCGCGCCGAGGTCCATCACCGCCTCGTTCCAGGCGCCGGGGCGGGCGGGGTCCAGCAGCTCGTCGGCGCGGGCCTGCACCCAGGGCTCGGTGGGCTGGCGCTCGCCCCACAGCCGCGCGAGCACCCGCCGCACGTTGCCGTCGTTCACCGCCCGCGCTTCCCCCAGCGCGAGGCTGCTGATCGCCGCCGCCGTGTACGGCCCCACCCCCGGCAGCGCCCGCCAGCCCTCGTAACTCTGCGGCCAGCCTTCCCGCGCCACGATTCCTGCTGCCCGGTGCAGGTTGCGGGCGCGGGCGTAGTAGCCGCAGCCCTCCCAGGCCTTCAGCACGGCCTCGATGGGCGCGGCGGCCAGGGCCTCTACGGTCGGGAAGGCCTCCAGAAAGCGCTCGAAATACACCCGGCCCCGCACCACCTGCGTCTGCTGAAGCAGCACCTCCGAGACCCACACCCGGTAGGGGTCGCGCCTGCCCTCCAGCCCCACCCGCCACGGCAGGTCGCGGCCCCGCGCGTCAAACCACGTCAGGAGCGCGGGGCGCAGGGCGGGGAAGTCGGCGGGAGCGGGCGTCACCGGGGGAGGATAGCGACGTGTGCAGAGAGAAACCGCAGTAGGGTTCCCATTACCTCTCAGCAAAGGATTGCGGTTTGTGCTTGGCCCTATCACCCCTACAATGGTGCAGTAATGAGTCTCTCCCGTACCTACACTTTGTACCTAGATGAAACGGGAGATCATTCCCTCACCAAAATCAACTCGCAATTCCCGGTTTTTGGATTAGGAGGCGTCATTATCGATGACGGTTTGCTTTCGGAGGTAACAGAACAATTATATGTAGTTAAGCAGGCTATTTTTGATAGTCCCGATATAGTTCTTCACTCTGTAGAGCTTCGTAAGAAGAAGGGTGAATTTAGGGTTCTTTTCCAACCGGAAAAAATGCAGGAATTTTACAGAAAATTCAATAAATTTATTGAGACGGCGGACTTAACTTTTATAAGCATATTTATTGATAAGCCAAAGCATTTAAAGAGGTATAAAACTCCGTACGATCCATATGAATGGGCAATGGATATGCTGTTAGAAAGGTTTATGCACGTATTAAAGGCTGCCAATGCTAAGGGCAAAATAATTGTGGAGTCTAGAGGAAGGCGTGAGGACAAAGAAATCAGTGCCGCCTTCGTGAGATCAATGCTTCTAGGCACACGGTATGCGCATAAGGCCGAGCTAAATAAGTTCATTGAACCCGTGCTTACTTTCGAAGGGAAGCGTGAAAATGGTGTTGGACTACAATTGGCCGATATGATGCTGTATCCTGTAGCAAGAGCGTTGATTAACGACGACCCCCATAACCCGGCATATCAAATTGTTGCATCGAAGATGCACAACCGTTATGGGTGTAACGTGTTTCCCGCCGATGCACATCCTCGGTGGCTTACTCTCTCTTACACGAATCACGCAAAGTTCCTGCATGAGTACCCGGGGATGCTGATCCCAGCTAAATGAAACGCGAGCCAGCGGCAAGCCGCTGACCCACGCCGGACGGGAGCTCCCATCCCTAGCCAGATAGTAGCCCTGTAATCAATAGGTGTAAAGTAACATTTCCTCTGTGTGACCTTATTGGGCTCTCACCCCCACCGGAGCGGGCGCCCCCACAGGAACGCCCGCCGTCCTTTTTCCCCTTAACCGCTACTGCAAACTCTTCACGTAGGTGTGAATGGCCTCGATGCGCTCCGGGGTGGCCTCCTCTCCGTTCAGGCCCGTTTCCGCGAAGCGGGGCATGACGGGCGCGAGGGTGCGGCCTCCAGGCGCCTGACCGTGCAGGACGGCGGCGCCAAAGTCGGGTTCCGACCACGCGGCGCTCTCGGCGAGGTTGGGACCGACCCCACCCTGCGCCTGGCCCCCGTGGCAGCCCGCGCAACTGCTGGCATACAGGGCCTGTCCGTTGACGGTGGTCTCGCCCGCAGCGGCGGTGACGATGGCGCCCCCGCCCGTCTCGTGCGCCACGTTCACCCCGGCGCGGTAAGACCCGAGGCCGATGGCGGCGGCGAGGGCCGCGAACACCACCACGGCCGTGATCTCCCGGCGGCTAAACCCTTCACCCGACATCAGTAGAGCCTCCATCCGGGAACGAGTTGCATGTTGGCGAACATCCGCGCCAGCACCGGGCCGTACATCAGGATCACCAGCACCAGCGACACCGCCCACAGCGCCATCAGCGGCTCGGTGGCCTTGACCAGCTTGCCCGCCGCAGCGAGGCTCTCCCCGGCCGGGCTGATCGCCTCGGAGTAGGGGATAGGCGCAGCGGTTTCACCGTTGTCCACCCGCTTGGACAGCAGCATTCGGAACAGCACGTAGAAGTACAGGACCGCGCTGACCAGCAGAATCACGCCGCTGATCGCGGTCAGCAGGGTGGGCAGGGCGATGGGCAGGTCCCCGAAGGTGTCGGCCGCCGCCGCGCTGATCTGCGAGCGCCGGGGCACCCCGTACAGCCCCTGCCAGTGCATGCCGAGCGCGAAGACCATCATGCCGACAAACCACGTCCACACCGCCGCCGAGGCGATCTTCATGGACGGCAGCCGCTTGCCCGTCAGGTGCGGAATCAGCCACAGGGCGATGCCCATGAAGCTGAGGGTGGTGGCGGTGCCCACCGTGATGTGGAAATGCCCCGGAATCCAGGCGGTGTTGTGCACCACGCCCGAGAAGGTCGAGCTGGCGTTCACGACGCCGCCCGCGCCCCCCGCGATAAAGGAGATCATCGCCAGCACCTGGGCGCTGAACATCGCGTTGCCCCAGGGCAGCTTGCCGATCCAGCCGAACAGGCCCCGGCCACCTCGGGCGCGGGCTGCGTCTTCCAGCGCCGCCCCCACGCTGAAGGCGGTCAGCAGACTGGGCACCGCGATCAGGAAGGTCAGGAACATGTGGATGTTCTTCCAGAGGTTGGAGATGTTGGGGTCGGCGTACTGGTGGTGAATGCCCACCGGCACGCTGTTGAGCAGGAAGATCACGAACACCAGCCGGGTCAGCGGCTCGGACACGAGGCGCCCGCCCGCGTGCCGGGGCAAGAAGGCGTACCACGAGATGTAGGCCGGAAGCACCCAGAAATACACGATGGCGTGCCCGGTCCACCAGAAGAGCGTCTTGGAGATGAGGGGATCAACGCCGCCCACCAGCCCCAGCGACCAGGGGATCAGCAGCGCGACCACTTCGATCACGATGCCCAGCGAGGCCACCGCCCACATCATCCAGGTCGCCACGCTCATGAACGCGACGAGGGGCGTGACCTTGCCGGGGTTCTCGCGCTTCCAGCGCAGCCACATGGTCACGACCTGCCCGACCACGAACAGGCTGGAGCCCACCATGATCGCCGCGCCGATGTAGAAGAGGGCGTCGCCCTGCATGGGCGGGTAGAAGGTGTACAGCAGCGTCGCGCGGTTAAGGAGCAGCGGCACGGCGGCCATCAGGAGCCCCAGGGTCATCACGATGTACGTGAACCACGCGAACTTCATGTTGATGCGCATGCCGAGGTCGCGCACCGGGAGGTACAGCATCCAGCCCGAGATGAAGAACTGGGTGAACACCAGCGCGTTCAGCACCCCGTGCAGCGAGAGGCCCTGGTAGTAGGACCCCAGCAGGTTGCGGATGATCGGCAGGTCGTAGACGTTGATGCCGCCGTAGTTCAGGGCCTGCAGCGGCCCGATCAGCACGCCGATGAAGAGGGCCAGAAAGGCGGTCACGATGTAGTACTGGGTGACCTTCTTGAGGGAAGCGAGGTAGGCCGCGTCGCTGACGGCCGGGACCTCGCGGATGGGATGGACCAGCGGCGTGGCCCGTGGGGGAGAGATCGTCACAGGGTTACTCCGTTTGGTCCTGGGCGCGGGCCTGGGTTTCGGGGGCCTCCACCACGACGGTATTGATCATGTTGTGGTGGCCGGTGCCGCAGTATTCGTTGCAGACCAGGCTGAGGGTGCCGGGGCGCCGGAAGGTCGTGGTGAAGCTCGCCACCTGCCCCGGAATCGCCGTCGCGTTGATGTTGGTGCCCTCGATCTGATACCCGTGCATCACGTCGGCCGAGGTGAGGTGGATGGTCACCGGGCGCCCGGCGGGCACCCGCAGCGCGGCAGGCTGGAAGGCGAAGGCGCGGGCGACCACAAAGGCCTCCAGCGTGCCGTCGGGGTTCTCGCGCAGGCCCGGCTCGGCAAAGGGCGTGGCGGCGAGGTTGCGAGGATCGAGGCGGCCATTGTCCACCCCGGTGATGTGGTGGCCGCCGCCGGTGCCCTCGATGGCGGTGTAGGTGCCGCTGATGAAGCTGGCGATGGCCGAGACGAACAGCAGCACCGCCATCACAACGGCGATGCCGAACCAGATGTTCTCGTAGCGCTCCAGCGAATGGTGCTCCAGCCGGGGCGCGGGCGCAGGGGTGCGGGCCATCTCAGCCCCGTCCCTGCTGAATGCCGAGCACCAGCATCCACAGCCAGATCAGGGTGAGCAGCAGCACTCCAATCACCATCAGCGTGCCGATGGGAACGACGCCGGGCCGAGGGTGGTCGTCGTGGGCGGCGTCTTGCGCCAGTGGGGTGCGGTCGGGGGGCGTGGGGGGGTTCGTCATGCGGTCTGCTCCTGGGGGCGGGCCGGGGTCTGCCCGGCGTAGTCGCGCAGCAGGTCGGTCACGGTGACCATGCCGACCACCTCGCCGCGTTCCCCCACCACCGGCATCCCGCCGATGCGGCGCTCCAGCAGGGTGCGGGCCACGTCGCGGGCGTCCGCGTCTGGGGTGGTCGTGATCACGCTGCGGCGCATCACGTCGGAGACGCGAATCCCGGCCAGTTGGGTGGTCGCCTCCCACATGCTCAGGGTGGTCACGCGGCCGGGCAGGGTCTCGCGCAGGTCGCGGTCGGTCACGATGCCGACCAGCGCCCCGCCGTCCACCACGGGCAGGCGGCGAATCCCATGCTGGCGAAGAAGGTGGGCCGCGTCCGGCACACTCAGGTCCGGCGCGGCGCAAACGGGGGGATGGGCCATCAATTCGGAAACAAGCAAGGGAAGACCTCCTTCACTGCGGAGGCTCTCGCCGGGGCATTACGGGGTCATTACCGGGCGGGGTTGCCTGTGAAAAAGCCCCCCGCTGGGGGCGGGAGGCCGTGCTCGCTGGCGGTCTTCAGTGGACTTCCGGCCCCCGCAGCGCCGTCAGCAGCGGAGCGCGGCGCTGCTGCTCTTCCTGCTCGGCACCCACGCACAGCAGTTCCCCGGCCTTGAGGCGCTCGGCCAGCAGCACGGTGTCGGGCATGGGGGTGTCGCCCACCTCGTCGCGCAGGAAGCGGCGGTAGCGGCGGTAGTGCTCGACCGCCTCGAAACGCCCGCGCGTCTGGGCCAGGCAGGTCATCAGCCGCTGGTGGTGGTCTTCCCCGATGTAGGGGTCAGACCCCACCGCCTGCCCCAGCGCCTGCACCGCGAGCGGGCACTCGCGGCGCAGGCAGTGCAGGGTGGAGAGCGCCACGTAAGCCCGCACCCGCAAGGAGCGCCAGTACAGCCGCGCTTCCTCAACCCACTCGGCGCGGATCTGCGGCAGGTACTCGCCGTCCACGCACGACAACGCCCGGCGCAGCGCCTCCTCGCGCTCCGCATCGTCCTTGGCGTGGGCGGCGGCTTCCATGCCGCCTTGCAGAATCGCCGTGTCGCTGGCGGCCAGCAGTTCGGGGTGCAACAGGTAGCGCCCGCGCACCTCGGCCACCGCGTCGGACCGTCCCAGGGCCGTCCGCAGGCGGTGCAGCGCCACCCGGAAGCGGTTGGCGGCAGCCGGGCTGTCATCTAACCCCCACAGGTCGGCCAGCACCTCCGGGCGGTAAGCCCCGTCGGGGTGGGCGTGCAGGTACCACAGCAGTTCTTCGGCGCTGCGGGCGGGCCAGGTCAGCGGCTGTCCATTCACGGTGACCAAGGCGTCACCGAGCGTACGCAGATGCAGGGCAGGGGGAACAGAACGTGGGCTCGTCATCTCTCGTGACTCCCTTCACGAACAGGATGTACCCTGGAAGCAAGGCAGGTGTCCCGGTGGGGCGACAGACTGGAGGGAGCAGGACAACGGCACGACTGTATCATCCCGTCCAATGTGAAGACACCCGGCTTGGCCTGGCCCGCCCACCCCGCGCAGCATGGCGCCATGACCCTGCACGCGACCCACCCGGACTTTGCCCGTCTCTTTCCCGAGGGCGCCACGGTGTCCCGGCTGGCCGGGGGCTTTACCTGGGCAGAGGGGCCGACCTATGTGCCCTCGCGCCGCGCCGTGGTCTTCAGCGACGTGCGCCAGAACCGCACCTGGCGCTGGACGGACGCGGGCAGGCTGGAGGAGGAATTGCACCCCAGCGATCACCAGAACGGGCACTGTCTGGACACCCAGGGCCGACTCGTCGCCTGCTCGCACGGCCAGCGGGCGCTGCTCCGGCAGGAGCCCGGCGGGGAGTGGACCGTCCTCGCCGACCGTTTCGAGGGCCGGAAGCTCAGCAGCCCCAACGACGTGACCCTGCACCCGGACGGCAGCCTCTGGTTCACCGACCCCACCTACGGCATCGACAAGCCCGAGGAGGGCTACGGCGGCGAAAAGGAGCAGCCCGGCAATTTCGTCTACCGCCTCGTGCCGGACGGCACCCTGACTGCGCCCATCCGCGACCGAAAGATGCCCAACGGCCTCGCCTTCGCTTCGCCCGACCTGCTGCTGCTGGCCGACACGGGCAAGGACGAAGGCCACATCCACGCCTACCGGGTCACCCCGGACGGCGAGGCGACCCACGACCGCATCTGGGCCACTGTTCGCCCCGGCAAGACCGACGGCCTGCGGGTGGACGAGGCCGGGCGGGTGTGGAGCAGCGCGGGGGACGGCGTGCATGTGCTGTCGCCCCAGGGGGAGGAACTCGGCCGCATCGCCGTGCCCGAGACGGTCGCCAACCTCTGCTTCGGGGGACCGGAGGGGACGGACCTCTATATGACGGCGAGCACGGGGCTGTACCACGTGCCGACGCGGGTGCGGGGGATGAAGATTGGTGGCTGAGTGTGAAGGCGAGGTGCACCCGCCACCCCCCTCCCAGCCTCTCCCGGAAGGGGGAGGAGCTAAAAGATCGCACCTGGAACGGCTCTCTCTCCCATCCCGCGTTCGTGCGGGCTTCATGACCCCTCTCCCCCTGACAGAGAGGTCTCGCGCAGCGAGGGGGTGAGGGGGTTTTCTACCCAACAAAAAAGGACGAGACACCCTGGCCCCGTCCCTCCCTTCGCATCCCCGCCTCAGCGCAGCCGGGCCTTGTCGTGCAGCTTCTGGGCGATTTCCATGATTTCGCCCATGTCCCACTCGGGCGAGAAGGCCCCCGAGTCGTGCCCGCCGTCCACATTGGGGCCGCCCTCGATGGAGGTGTACTGGTCCACGAAGACCTCCGAACCGTCTTCCGGGTGGGTGCCCTGCCAGATGGTGCTGAGCTGGGTGAAGTCGGTGTCGCTGAAGCGGTAGAGCTTGCGGTGGATGCCCTGGTCGATGATCCGCTTGGACTCGGGAATTAGGGCCGTAGGGATGTTGGGCATGGGGAGCATCTTTTCCATGTTCACGCCCGTCAGCGACTCCAGTGCCTTGGCGTAGGCGATCTGGTGCACGCCCCCGCGCACGAGCAGGTAGCCCACGAGCGCCTTGGCGGTGGGGTCGTCCACCATCTCGTAGACGCGCAGCTTGTTGTGCCGCGCCGCGCCCTCCAGGAAGAAGTTGTGGGTCAGGTCCAGCATCAGGTTGCCGCTGGAGTACACGTAGTCGCCCGTCCAGGCCTTACCATGCGAGTCCGCGATCATCGCCCCCGGCCCCGCCGCGATGAAGTGCTTGGCATAGCGCACGTCCTGCGCGTAGGAAAAGGGGTGGGTGGTGGGGTCCACCGGGGCCTCCTGCGCCTTCACGTCCGGCCCGGCGAGCAGACTGTTGATGGTGGCGGCCACGAGTTCGATGTGCCCCAGTTCCTCGGCGGCGATGTTGGCGATCAGCTCGTAGTAGGGCCGCAGCGTGTCCTTGCCCCGGAAGTTGAACGATTGGGTCATGTAGTTCATCAGGGTGGACATCTCGCCGAATCGTCCGCCCATCAACTCCTGCACGGCGGCGGCGCCGTTGGGGTTGGCTTCCTTGGGAAGCGGGAGATCGAACTGCAACTTGTCGATGCGTAGGAACATGGGAACCCTCCTGGGGCCGTAGGGCACAGGGGCGGACACGCTGGGCTGACCCACCTATCTCACGGGGCGAGCTCTGCCGCAGGCGTGAGCCACCCCACCATGTAAAGGCCAGCACAAGGAGGGATGTTTCGCCAGGGGGAGGCTCGGGCAATCCGCCTTAACCCAGCTATCAGCGGCGCGGTCCCGGCGCGGGGATACTGTGCCGCCGACGACAGGAGGTTGGATATGGGCATGTTGGACGGCAAGGTGGCCTTTATCACGGGCGCGGCGAGCGGCATCGGGGCGGGTACGGCGCGGCGGTTCGCGCAGGAGGGTGCCAAAGTGGTCCTGGCCGACATGCAGGATGAGGAAGGCCGGGAGGTTCTGGACGAGATCATGGGCGCGGGCGGGCAGGCCCTCTACGTCCACTGCGACGTGTCGGACGCCGACTCGGTGCGGGAGGCCGTGGAAGCGGGGGTGCGCGAGTTCGGGCGGCTCGATATCGTCTTCGCCAACGCCGGGATCAACGGGGTGTGGGCGCCCATCGACGAGCTGCAACCCGAGGAATGGGACCGGACCATCGCCATCAACCTGCGTGGCACCTACCTCACGGTCCACTTCGCGGTGCCGCACCTCAAGCGGGCGGGCGGCGGCAGCATCATCGTGACGAGCAGCGTGAACGGCAACCGCACCTTTTCCAGCCCCGGCGCGAGTGCCTACAGCACCTCCAAGGCCGGGCAGGTCGCCTTGACCAAGATGATTGCGCTGGAACTCGGCCGCGAGAACATCCGCTGCAACGCGGTGTGTCCGGGTCTGATCCACACCAACATCGAGGAGCGCACCGAGCACAAGGGCACCGAGAAACTGGGCATCGAGGTCGAACTCCCCGAAGGCAGCCCCGCGCTGAACGAGGGCGAGGGCGAACCGGTGGACGTGGCGGACACCTGCCTGTTCCTCGCGTCGGACCTCAGCCGCCACGTCTCGGGCGTCGAGATCTACGTGGACGGCGGGGCGTCGCTGCTGCGCTGACGGGGAGGCCAGGCCGGGAGCCGGGGGCGGGTGGCCTGCGGCTCCCGCGTCTATTCCCCAGCCGCGACGACCGCCTGTACCCGTCCCACCTGCCCGGAGGTCAGCCGCACCTTGATGCCGTGCGGGTGGGTGGGCGAGTTGGTGAGCAGCGTCGCGACCACGCCGCGCGTGAGCTTGCCCGTGGGCTGGTCCTGCTTCTGCACGATGTCCACGGTGAGGCCGGGTTGAATCTGGGAACGGGAAGGGGGCATGGGGGGAGGATAGGGGAGAGTGGGTGCCCGCCCCACTCACTTACCACTCGTTCGCCTCGAAGGTTCGCCGGGCGGCTTCCGTCTCGAAGGAAGAACCCCATGCCCTCAGCCACTCCAGATCGTCCGGCACCGCGTACAGGCATACGCCGAGCTGATCCCCCACACTGAACGCCGCGCCCCGGCAGCTCACGCGCCCGCGCTCCACGCTCGCCCCCCACGCCAGCGTGAACGACCCGGCCGACGACGGTGCCCCATGATCCCCCTCTACCGCTGCCAGCACCCGCTCGGGCGTGGCCTCCTGCACGCTGCACTGCATTCGGAACCACCGATACCCCACGTCCTGCACCAGCACCACGCGGCCCCAGCCCGAGCCGCTCAGCAACTCCGTAGAGAGGGACAGCCACCACGCCCGCACGCTGGGCGGCACGTTCTCCCACCCGTCGGGCCGGGAGTCGGCGGCCCAGATGCAGGAGAGGCGGGCGTCGGGGGGAGGGTGGACTCGGGCGAGGGCGTGGCAGAGGTCGGGAGATGAAGTCATATGCTGTGCTTCAAGTAACTGTTTCTTGAGCTATTCTGGCTTCGCAAAGAATAGTAGCTGATCTAGCCTTTGGGAGAGCGATGTAATGTTAGAATTCTTTACTCAGCCATCTCTTGTAAGACCATTATTCATATCGCTCCCAATATTACTATATTTTGCCCTAGAGTATGTGCGGCGTTTAAGGAAATATTACTATACACCCGTCTATTTTCCTTTCGCACTTGAATCTTTAAATCCATCATTGGCTCGTTATTATGGTACTAATCAGATGACATACGATATAGCCAAGTCTGAGGAGGAAGTGAAGGCTATAACTAGGCACATCTGGATTGGTGCTGGTGCTTCATTCATAACTTCTGCTTACGTAATACCTTTTATTGTCGGCTGGGCCTGCGCATCTGTTCTGAAATCCTCTGAATTCTACATTGCTATTACGATAATAGCTATCGTCAGGTTTGAGTCCATAGCGCGTTCAATTTTGGATTATGATGTTTATTCAACTGGATTTAAGAAGAAAAAAGGAGTTATAAGTCTAGTATCGTGGTTATTTTATGGTTTGTCAATATTTTTTCTTGCGAAGGGATACATGGATAATATAACTTTTGCGGAAGAGCAAGATTGGTGGGGATATTTAAAATCTATGGTGGAGACGATTTTTGTCGGTGTAATCGTGCAGGGGGTAATTTTTGGAGTTGTGGCAGGCCTGTTAACTCAGGTCGTTTTAGATAGAGAGATGCGCGAGGAGAAACTACGTGAACTTCTACAGTCACATGAGCAAGACGCTGAATAGATTTGAAGTTGTGGACTATGAATGTATGAGCGAAACACAAAAAATATCTCTTGCAATCATTATAGTAGAAAGTTGGTTCAGGCCTATGCATGTAAGGGCATTTGAGTACCTTCTACTAATGACTGGCTTTAATCCTACTACTGGATTATGCCAAGCTAGGTATAATAATGTATGGCTTTCTAGGATGCCTGTAGATGCTAATTTATTTATAAAGTTTTTAAGTATGGAAGATTTGAATGAGAACCTTAAGACTGTGGAGTCCTTCTTGGAAAGCTCTGTGTGCAGAGAAAATTTGATTGCCGTAGTTAAAAAGTACAACGGCGTGGAATCGCGCTATTACTTGAAACTTCTAGAGACGGCTTTATCTTATATCGATTCTAGATAATTTTCACGTGACCAATGAAAAATACAAAAATTCGATAGATTACTAAGCGAAAATTGCCTAAATTAAATACAAGGCATTTTGTGTTAATGTTTAGGCGTTTGCCCTCGTTATACTAATCCCAACCGCTTCTCCTCCTCGTACAGCCGCTCGCCCACGAGCCGCTTGAACAGCATCTGATACAGCACCTTCTTCAGCGCGGCGACCTGCATGAGCCGCTGCTCCATGTCCTCGTCTAGGCGCAGGGTGGTGACGTGGGTGGCTTTGGGATGGCGCGGTTGGCGTGGCTTCTGGCGGAGGACGAGTGGTTGAAAAAATACTGCCCCTCGTCTGAAGGGCAGTCTAAAAGCTTGGCCGTTACCGCTTTGCCTCAGACCTCCAGCGCCAGCTTGTCCACGTCGTTCAGCAGTGGCGTTCCCGCCGGGTACTCCCCGGTAAAGCACGCCCCGCACAGGCCGGAGCCGCCGATGGCCTCCCGCAGCCCACGCTCGCTGATAAAGGCGAGGGTGTCCGCGCCGATCAGCTCGCGGATTTCCTCGACGCTGTGGGTGCTGGCGACAAGTTCCTTGCGGGCGGCGGTGTCGATGCCGTAGAAGCACGGGTGCGTGATGGGCGGGCTGGACACCCGGAAGTGAACCTCGGTGGCCCCCGCTTCACGCAGCAGATTCACGATCTGGCGGCTGGTGGTGCCGCGCACGATGGAGTCGTCCACCAACACGACCCGGCGGCCCCGCACTGCGCTGGTGGGCGAGAGCTTCATCTTGACCTTCAGCTCCCGCGCCTCCTGGGTGGGGGCGATAAAGGTGCGGCCCGCGTAGGGGTTCTTGTACAGGCCGTAGTCGAAGGGAATGCCGCTCTCGCGGGCGTACCCGATCGCCGCGCCGATGCCGGAGTCGGGCACGGGGACCACGATGTCGGCCTCGATGGGCTTCTCGCGGGCCAGTTGGGCGCCCATCCGCAGGCGGCTCTCGTGGATGTCCACCCCGTCGAGTTCGCCGTCGCTGCGGGCGAAGTAGATCCACTCGAAGGAACAGGGGGTGGGCCGCTTCGGTTCCACCATCAGCGAGTGCAGGCCGTCGCGGTCAAACCACACCAGCTCGCCGGGCTGCACGTCGCGGATCAGACGGGCACCGACGGCGTACAGGGCACACGGCTCGGAGGCCAGCACCCAGGCGCCCCCCTCCCCATTGGCACTGTCGCGCTGCCCGATCACCAGCGGCCGGACCCCGTGCGGGTCGCGGAAGCCGAGGAGCTGGGTGCGGCTCATCAGCACGCAGGCGTAGCCGCCCTTCAGTTCCTTCATCGCGCTGGCGGTCGCCTCCACCAAATCCATGTGCGACTCGCGGGCGATCAGGTTGAGCATGACCTCACTGTCGTTGGTGGTCTGGAACAGCGCCCCTTCCATCAGCATCCCGCTGCGGACCTCGCGGGCGTTCACGAAGTTGCCGTTGTGCGCCAGGCCCAGAATGCCCTTGTTCGTGCGGGTGGTCAGCGGCTGCGCGTTGAAGCGCAGGTTCGACCCGGTGGTCGAGTAGCGCACGTGCCCGATGCTCACGCGGGCGTTGGGCAGGCGCAGGCCGTCGAGCCGCCGCTCGTCGAAGACCTGCGTGACCAGCCCGAGATCCTTGTCCACGTGGAACTTGTCGCCGTCGCTGACGCACATTCCCGCCGCCTCCTGCCCCCGGTGTTGCAGGGCGAAGAGGCCCAGGTAGGTCAGCCACGCGAGGTCGTTGGGGGTGGTCGAGTACAGCCCGAAGACGCCGCACTCGTCCTGCGGCTTGTCGGTGGTGGGGTCAAAGATCATGGGTGGGGTCCTCTGAGGGGGCGGCGGCCAGCCGCGTACCCCCCCTCCCGGCCTCCCCCACGAGGGGGGAGGAGCGAAAAGATGGAGGTGTGTACATTTCCGTATGGCCTACCGTCCGCCTCGGAGCAGCGTCAGCACGGAAGTGGCCCGCACCCTGCGCCGCACCCTGACGCCAGAAGAGCGCCTGTTGTGGAGCAGACTCCGCAGTGCCCAGCTTGGCGTGAGCTTCCGGAGACAGGAGCCTATCGGCCGGTATGTGGTGGACTTCGTGTGCTATCCCGCTCGTCTGATCATCGAATTGGACGGCAGTCAGCACTTGAACAGCGAGAGCGACCGGGTGCGGGACGCAGCCCTGCAAGCCGATGGGTTCCGAATAATGCGGTTCTGGAACAACGAGGTTAGGGGAAATTTGGACGGCGTGCTGGAACGAATTCAGGCAGTCCTGAAGGAAGGCGGGTGATGGGCTGAGGCGGCTCCGGGTGGCCCCCCCTCCCCAGCCCTCCCCCACAAGGGGGGAGGGAGCAAGGGCCGTCTTTCCACTCCTCCCCCCTTGTGGGGGAGGTTGGGAGGGGGGAAACAGGCCGGGCAACCCCACCGCGCCAATCCTCATCCCAATATCTCCCGCAGCGGCGCTTCATGCGCCGTCCTCAGCGTCTCAAGGTTCACGCTCAACTGTACGTTCGCCCCACTCACCGCAATGGTCACCCGGTCACTCCCCGGCAGGCTCTCGCCCAGCGCCGTGAAGGGCACGCCCAGGCCCTCCAGCACATCCTGAGCCTCCTGCTCGTGGCCCACTGGGACCGCCACGATCACCCGGCTGTGCGCCTCCCCGAACAGCAGGGCGTCGGGGCGTATACCCTCCGGCGCGTCCAGCGTGACTTTCAGGCCCTGCATACCCGCAATCGCCATCTCCGCAAGGGCCACCGCCAGCCCACCTTCCGAGCAGTCGTGCGCGGTGGTCGTCAGGTCCGCGCGAATCAGGGCCAGCGTCCCGGCGATGACCTTCGCTTCCAGCCCTAGGTCGAGCTCCGGCACCCGCCCCGCCTCCAGCCCATGCACGGTTTCGAGGTACTGCGAGGCCCCGATGGTGCTCGCGTGTTCGCCCAGCAGGTAGAGGACGTGCGGCCCCGGCTTCAGGTCCAGCGTGGCCCGCACCGTCACGTCGGGGAGCACACCCACCATGCCGATCGTCGGCGTGGGGTGGATGGCGACCTTGTGCTCCCCTTCGGTGTACTGGTTGTAGAGGCTCACGTTGCCGCCCGTGACCGGCGTATTCAGCGCCCGGCACGCGTCCGCAATGCCCTGCACCGCCTGCTGAAGCTGGAAGTACACGCCCGGCTCGTGCGGATTGCCGAAGTTGAGGTTATCCGTGATCGCCAGCGGCGTCGCCCCCACACACGCGAGGTTGCGGGCGGCCTCCGCAACGGCGGCGGCGGCCCCGATGTAGGGGTCGAGGTACACGAAGCGCGGATTGCAGTCGGAGGTCGCGGCCACGCCCATGCCGCTCCCCTTGACCCGCAGCACGGCGGCGTCGGCGGCCCCCGGCACGACCACCGTGTTCGTCATGACCTGATGGTCGTAGCGCTCGAAGATGGGCCGCTTGGAGGCGATCGTGGGGTGCGAGAGCAGGTCCACCAGCACCGCTCCCAGGTCGCCGGGCACCGGCACGCCGCTCAGGTCGCGCTCGCGTTTGGCCCGGATTTCTTCCAGCTCCACGCCCTCGCGGGTGTACTTGGGCGCCTCGTTCAGCAGGGCGACGGGCAGGTCGCAGACCACCTCGCCGCGCCAGGTCAGGCGGTAGCGGTCGTGGGCCTCCACCTCGCCGATGGTCACCACGTCCAGTTCCCACTTGGCAAGGAGGTCGAGGAGTTTCTGTTCCCGGCCCGGCACGGGGACCAGGATCATGCGCTCCTGCGACTCGGAGAGGCACAGCTCCATCGGCACCATGCCCTCCTCGCGGGTGGGCACGAGGTCGAGGTCCATCGTGATGCCGAGGCCCGCACGGTACGCCATCTCGCACGTACTGGACACCAGCCCCGCCGCGCCCATGTCCTGCACGCCCGCCACCAGCCCGGCCTGAATCGCCTCCAGGGTGGCCTCCAGCAGCAGTTTTTCCATGAAGGGGTCGCCCACCTGCACGGCGGGGCGGTCGGCTTGCGAGGCCGCACTGAGGTCCGCCGACGAGAACACCGCGCCGCCCAGCCCGTCGCGCCCGGTCTTGGACCCGACGTACACGATCTGGTTGCCGACCTCGCCCATCGTCCCCTTGGCGAGGTCCTCGTGGCGCAGCAGGCCCAGGGCCATCACGTTGACCAGCGGGTTCTCCTGATACGACGGGTGAAAGGTCACCTCGCCGCCCACCGTGGGCACGCCGATCGCGTTGCCGTAGTGGGAGATGCCCTCCACCACGCCGTTCACCAGAAAGCGGGTGCGGGGGCTGTCGGGGTTGCCGAACCGGAGCGAGTCCAGCACGGCAAAGGGCCGCGCCCCCATCGCGAAGATGTCGCGCAGGATGCCGCCCACGCCCGTCGCCGCGCCCTGCACGGGTTCCACGGCCGAGGGATGGTTGTGGCTCTCCATCTTGAAGGCCACGCCCCACCCCTCCCCGATGTCCACCACGCCCGCGTTCTCGCCGGGGCCTTGCAGCACCTGCGGCCCGGTCGTGGGAAAGGCCGAAAAGAGGGGCCGCGAGTTCTTGTACCCGCAGTGCTCGGACCACATCGCGCCCACGATGGCGGCTTCCAGCGCGTTCGGCTCGCGCCCGATGCCCGACACAAGGAGGTCGTATTCGCCCTCGGTCAGGCCGAAGGTGGCGGCCTGAGGGCGGAGGGATTGGGTCTGGGTCATTGAAACTCCTTAAACCAGTCGGGCCGTGTCACCCAGCCGAACGATGCCCGGTTGGACGACCTGTGCGAATGCTCCCAGGCACACGTCAGGATTGATTTCAGAGATGGATTTCAGGACGCGGTTGTCTTCGGGGAGATCATGCTGGGCCATGTTGACCATGACGCAGCGGGGCATCAGATAGGCGATCTCCACGATCAACTCTTCCCCTAGAGCGAGATGCCTCCCCACCCATTCCTCTTCCAGATGGCCCTGGGCAGGGGAGGTGTCCAGCGTGATGTTGTTGCGCAGGCGGCGCACATCCACGGGGGCACCATGAACCTGGGCGAGCCTGCCCAGGGCCGAGGTTGTCAGAAGGTGCAGGGCACCCTCGTCAAAGTGGGAGACTTCGCGCTCCGCTGTCACAGCAACCTGTTGGCCCGTCCGTTCACGAAGAGCAGCGGTCGCTTCCGGAGACGTGGCGAGCACTTCAGCGCCGTCCGGAAGCGCCAGCATGGGCACGTCCGGTCCATCCCGCAGAAAGGCACGGAACTCCAGCAAGCCTTCCATTCGACGAAAACGCCGCGTGGTTTTGCCTGAACCGAATTTGCCTTCCTCGTCTTCCACTGCCCAAAAGCGGTCGCCTACCAGTCCCCTCCTATTGATTTCGGCAGAGGTCAGGCGTTCTCCACCAATGGATTTGATGGGGTAGCGAAAGAGTTCTACAACCTGGCCGACCGTTGTCGTCATTGCTTTACGCACGCTCCCAACGACTCGAAAATCCTCCGCCCGTCCTCGCTTCCCAGCAGCGCCTCCACCGCCCGCTCGGGGTGGGGCATCATGCCCAGCACGTTGCCGCCCTCGTTCACGATTCCGGCGATGTCGTTCAGCGAGCCGTTGGGGTTGTCCACGTAGCGGAAGACGACGCGGCCCTCGGCCTCCAGCCGGGCGACCGTCTCGGGGTCGGCGTAGTAGTTGCCCTCGCCGTGTGCGATCGGGATTTCGATGACCTGGCCGGACGGGTACGCCTCCGTGAAGGCCGTGTGCGCGTTCTCCACCCGCAGGTGCACCGGGGCGCAGTGGAAGTGCAGGTCACGGTTGCGCGAGAGCGCTCCGGGCAGCAGCCCCGCTTCCGTGAGCACCTGAAAGCCGTTGCACACGCCCAGCACGTAGCCGCCGCGCTCGGCGTGCGCCTTGACCGCCGCCATGATCGGGCTGCGGGCGGCTATTGCACCGGAGCGGAGGTGGTCGCCGTAGGAAAAGCCGCCCGGCAGGAACACCAGCTCGGTGCCCTCCGGCAGCCCGGCTTCGGTGTGCCAGACGAACTGCGCTTCCGGGTCGAGGGTCAGGCGGGCCGCGTGCAGGGCGTCGGCGTCGCAGTTGGAGCCGGGGAATTGAATGACGGCAGTCCTCATAGGTGCTCCAGCTCGGTCACAGTGCGCTCGCCGCCCGCCGTGCCGGTGTTCACGGTCGAGGCAGGCTCGAACAGCACGACCCAGACTTCTTCCGTCTCCGCGACCGGCTGATGCTCCACGCCGCGCGGCACGACGATGAATTCGCCCTCGCCCAGCACGGCCTCGCCGTCACGGAAGCGCAGGCGCAGCTTGCCGCGCATGACGAAAAACAGCTCGTCCTCCTGCTCATGGGCGTGCCACACGAACTCGCCGCTGAGTTTGGCGAGCTTGACCTGCTGGCCGTTGAGTTCACCGACGACCTTGGGCGACCAGTGTTCGGCAAAGAGGCCGAACTTCTGCTCCAGATTGACCTTCCGGGGCGTGGTCATGCCTCCTCCAGCTCCCAGCGGGCATCCTCCATGATGGGGTTGCTCAGCACGTCCCGCGTGATGCCCGCGAGCTGCGCTTCGACCTCGGGGCGCTCGCCCGTCAGGGTCAGTTCGATCAGCTTGCCCACGCGCACGCCGGAGACGTTGGTGTGGTCGAGGTGCGACAGCGCCCGCTCGACGGTGCGGCCCTGCGGGTCGAGGATGGACGGCTTGAGGGTGACGAAGACTTTGGCGTGGTACTGGGGCATGGGGACTCCGTGGGGGGTGAAGGGGCGGTCAGGCGGGGGCTGTCACGCGGCGCAGCATCTCGGCGTAGGCGTCCTCGACGCCGCCGAGGTCGCGGCGGAAGCGGTCCTTGTCGAGCTTTTCTCCGGTCGCCGCGTCCCAGAAGCGGCAGGTGTCGGGGCTGATCTCGTCGGCCAGCACGACCTGACCGTCGTGGGCGCGGCCAAATTCCAGCTTGAAGTCGATCAGGCGGATGCCGCGTGCCTCGAAGTAGGGCACCAGAAAGTCACGGACCTTCAGGCTCAGCTCGCGCAGGCGCCGCAGCTCCTCCTCGGTCGCCCAGCCCAGCGCCACCGCCGTGTCCGTGTTGATCAGGGGGTCGCCCAGTGCGTCGGACTTGTAGCAGTATTCGACGACGGGGCGCGAGAGCTGCGTGCCTTCCTCCAGCCCTAGCCGCTTGCAGAAGCTCCCGGCAGCCACGTTCCGCACGATCACCTCGACGGGGATGATCTCGACCGCCCGCACCCGCTGCTCGCGCTCCGAGAGCCGCTCCAGAAAGTGAGTCGGAATCCCGGCCCCTTCCAGCAGGGGGTAGAGGTGCGCGGTGATCGCGTTGTTGATCTCGCCCTTGCCCATGATCTGCGCCTTTTTCACGCCGTTGAAGGCGGTGGCGTCGTCCTTGTACTCCACGACGTACTCGTGCGGGTTGGCGGTCGCATAAACGCGCTTGGCCTTACCCTCGTAACGCTGCTCAAGCTTCATGCCGGGACTCCACAAAGGAGACGCGAGCAACTCCCGGCCGTCGGGAGAACGCTCGTGGGCTGGGTATGGCTGATCATGGGGCCTCCATCGCCGCCTCTCGGGCGGGCTTACCGCGCCGGGGGAGGACACGGGGCGTCTCGCGGGACGCGGGTGGAAGGAGAAGGAAGAGGGAACGCAGCCGGGGGGCTGCCGTGCTCCACCTTAACACCGTGTTAAACCGCATGGGTCAGGCGTCCCTGCCGCGCGGACGCGGCACAATGCCCCCATGAACCGCACCGAGGCCACATTGATCGCCACCGGACTCAAGTTCGCCGTCGTCAGCACGCGCTGGAACCACTTCATCGTGGACCGGCTGGTGGAAGGGGCACAGACCGCCTTCGTGCAGCACGGCGGGGACAGCGCCGACCTTGACCATTACCTCGTGCCCGGCTCCTTCGAGGTGCCGCTCGTCGCCCGGCGCCTGGCCGAGAGCGGGCGATACGACGCGGTGATCTGCCTGGGAGCCATCATCAAGGGGGCGACCGACCACTACGACTTCGTGGCGGGCGCGGCCACAAACGGCATCCTGAACTCGATGCTGCACACGGGCGTGCCCATCGCCTTCGGCGTGCTCACCACCGACACCACCGAGCAGGCGATCGAGCGGGCTGGGACGAAGGCGGGGAACAAGGGCGGCGAGGCCGTCCTCGCCATGATCGAGACCGTCAACCTGCTGCGCCAGATTCCCGAGCGGGGCTGACTCCGGGCGGCGGGAGAGTGGCCCGCACGAAGCGCTCGCGCCCGGTGAGGTCAGGGAGTACCTCGGCCTCCCACCCCTGCGCCCGCAGTTCCCCGGCCAGCGTGGGGGCATTGCGGGGGTCGAGTTCGAGGAGGAGGACGCCCCCCGGCGTGAGGACTGACGCCGCCTGCGCCGCGAGGAGCCGCGCCACGTCCAGTCCGTCCGCTCCCGCGTACAGGGCGAGGTCGGGATCATGCTTCACCTCGGGGCCGGCCCCGGCGCGGTCCCCGTCGGGGAGGTAGGGTGGGTTGCTGAGCACGAGGTCGAAGGGGCCGGGCCGTCCCGCGAGCAGGCTTCCCTGCACGAAAGCCACGTCCAGCCCGTTCAGCGCGGCATTTTCGCGGGCCAGGGCCA
Organism: Deinococcus sp. HSC-46F16; assembly: GCF_024171495.1. Classification (NCBI taxonomy): domain Bacteria; kingdom Thermotogati; phylum Deinococcota; class Deinococci; order Deinococcales; family Deinococcaceae; genus Deinococcus; species Deinococcus sp. HSC-46F16. Next base: position 88,100 of record NZ_JALJZW010000005.1, on the reverse strand, counting down.
GCGCCTCTGGGCTGAGGTCGGTCGCGGTGACACTGGCGTCGGGGCGGGCCGCCTTCAGCCCCAGCGCGAGGGCACCCGTTCCCGTGCCCACGTCCACCACGCGGGGAGCGGGGACGCCGCGCAGGGCCTCCAGCGCGAGGTGCAGCAGCCACTCGGTTTCCGGCCGGGGCACCAGCGCCCGCCCGTCTGTCCGCAGCCGCACGCCGCCCCATTCCACCTCGCCCAGCAGGTGCTGGAGGGGCACCCGCGCGGCCCGCTCCTGCACCAGTGCCCACACCCGCGCGGCGTCAGCGTCCGGCACTGCCTCCCCCGCACGGGTCAGCAGCGCGGCCCCGGTCAGCCCAAGCGCGTGCAGCACGAGGGCGCGGGCGTCCGCCTCGGGAGAGGGGACGCCCGCTGCCCGTAGCCGCTCGCGGGCCTCGGTGAGCAGGGTGCGGAGGGGGGGCATGGGCTAGGGAAGCTGCCTCACGCCCCGTAGCTTCTCGGCTTGATGATGAGGCGCCGCGCCGAGCCCTCGCCCACCGACTCGGTGGTCACGTCGGGATGCTCCTTGAGGGCGATGTGCAGCACCCGGCGGTCGGCGGCGGGCATGGGCTGGAGTTCATGCGGCTCGCCGCTCTTGGCGACCTGCACGGCGAGGCGTTCGGCCAGTCGGGTCAGCGTGTCGGCCTGCCGCTTGCGGAAGCCGCCCACGTCCACCCGCACCCGCAGGTCGGTGCGGCCCGCCTGCTTGGCGAGCACGGTGTAGGCCAGCACCTCAATGGCGCCCAGCGTGCGCCCGTCGCGGCCCGCGAGCCGGGCGGCATTCTCGCCCGCGACCTCCACCTCCAGGGCTCCCTCGCCCTCACGCACGCTGACCGAGAGGCCGGGGTCGATGCGGGCGGCGAGGCCGGTCAGAAAGCGCTCCAGCACCGCGCGGGGGTCCTCGTCGGCGGGGGTCAGCGCCGGGACGGGGCCAGCGGCGACCTCCGGCGCGGGCGGCGGCGCCTCGGTCTCGTCCGCGCCCGAAATGCCCAGCCCGGCGAGGTAGTCGTCGAGGTTCGTGCGGTTGTCCATGAGAAACAGTCTACAGAGCAGGGGGGCGGCAGGCTGCTGGCCCCCACCCCCCTCTGACTCCGCCGCGCTCAGACGGATTCCGTCTGCTCCGTTTGCAAACCGGGACGACGCCGGTTTACAACCTCCACGCCCGGAACCCGTTCCTCTCCTTCTCGCTTCGCTCGGATTGAATCACTACGTCAACGATTCAATCGGAGTCCTTTCAGCCTTCCGCGTTCTTCTCCACGAGGTAGGCCCGCTCGATCACGTCGGGCGTGCCGGGCATGCCAGGCTGGATGCGGGTGAGGCGGTCGAGCACGTCCAGCCCCTCCACCACGCGCCCGAAGACGGTGTGCCGCCCGTCGAGGTGCGGGGTGGCCGTGAAGGTGATGAAAAACTGCGAGCCGTTGGTGCCCTGGCCCATCCGCGTGCCCGCGTTCGCCATGCTTAGCACGCCCGCCGCGTCGTGGCGGTGCCCGTTGATCTCGTCGTCGAAGGTGTAGCCGGGGCCGCCCGTGCCCGTGCCGGTGGGGTCACCGCCCTGGGCCATGAAGCCGTCAATCACACGGTGGAACTTGATTCCGTCGTAGTAGTGGTGCCGGATCAGGTACGCGAACGAGTTCACGGTCATGGGCGCGTCGTCGGAGTAGAGGTCGATGACGATCCGGCCCTTGCTCGTCTCCAGCACGGCGCGGTAGGCCTTGCCCGGCTCGATGCCGTCGCCAAGTTCGGGCATCTGCGAGAAGCTGGTGCGGCGCTCGCTGGACAGCTCGGAGGTGGGGGAGAAGCCCTCGGCCTGGTAGCTCTGGTCGCTGGTCATGGGGAGCATTGTAGCTCTAGGGGTCAGCGGTCAGCCGACCACCCACTCTCCCCCGCGCATCAGCGCCTCGCGCTCTCCGTCCGCCGTCACACCGTCCACGTCGGTCTGCGCGGTGCCGATCATCCAGTCCACGTGGATGAGCGAATCGTTGCCGCCCGCCGCGAGCAGGGCTTCGGGGTTCTCGCCGTGCTGCACGTTGGTGGGGTAGCAGCGCCCCAGGGCGATGTGCGAGGCCGCGTTCTCGTCGAAGAGGGTGTTCAGGAAGAGGGTGCCCGTCTGCGACACGGGCGCACTCGCCGGGACCAGGGCGATTTCCCCCAGCCGGGCCGCGCCCTCGTCGGTGTCGATCAGGCCGCGCAGGGTGTCCTCGCCCTTCTCGGCGCTGACTTCCACCGCCTTTCCGCCCTCGAAGCGCACCCGGATGCCCTCGATCAGTTGCCCACGGGCCGAGAGCGGCTTGGAAGCGACCGCCACCCCGTCCACCCGCTCGCGGTGCGGGGCGGTGAACACCTCGTCGGTGGGGAGGTTGGGCACGCCCCGCACGCCGTTTTTGGCCGTCTCCGCGCCGCCCTGCCAGATGTGGTGTTCCGCCAGCCCCACGGTGAGGTCGGTGCCCAGTTCGGAACGCAGGTGAATCGCCGCGTACTGCTTCTCGTTCAGGAGGGCGGTCAGGCGCTCCAGCCGCGCGAGGTGCGCGTTCCAGGCGGCGACCGGGTCGGGCTGGTCGGCCCGCGTGACGGCAAAGATGTCGTCCCACAGCCGGGCGACGGCCTCGGCCTCCGGCAGCTCGGGGTAGACGCGGGCGGCCCAGGCGGGGGTGCTCATCGCGGCGACGGTCCAGTTGACCTGAAAGCCGCCGGTGGCCTCCGAGACGGCCTTCATCGCCTGCGCCACCCGCTTGGAGCGCCGGGCGATGCGGCCGGGGTCCACCCCCGCGAGCAGCGAGGGGTCCTCGCCCACGATGCCGATGGAGGCGTAGCCGTCCGCGACCATCGCCTCACGCTGCGCCGCGTGCCAGTCGGGCAGGAAGTCCACGGCCTCGTCGCTGCCGTCCTCGAACAGCGCCAGGCCGAGGTGCGCGTCGTTGTAGTTCACGCGTACGTCTGCGGCCCCGGCCCGGTACGCCGCCCGCGTCACCAGCCGCACGAGGGGCGCGGCCTCGATGGGGGCCTGCACCAGCAGCTTGCCGCCCTGGGGCAGATTCACGCCCGTACGCACGAGGAGGTCGGCATAGCGGGCGAGCTTGTCGTCGAAAGAGAGGGTCATGGGGGTCACTCTACGGTCCCCGGCAGCCGGAGGGTGAGGTCGTCGGCCATCTGCGGGGTGCGCGGCGTGGTCCCTTCCGTGACCCGCCAGTACACGCCCTTTTCCCGCGCGAGCAGCCCCAGCCCCACGAGTTCGCGGCGCAGGGTGAAGAAGTCGGGGTGGTACTCCGCCAGCGCGTCGCTGACCTCACGCTCGCTGTAGGTGCGCCCCGGCTCGAAGAGGGCGGCGAGTTCGTGCAGGATCACGTCGCGTTTCTTGCGTTGGGCGGGAATCCGGACGAGCTTGCCGTCCCGCAGGAAGGCCCGCAGCACCCGCGCCCGGTAGGGGTCTTCGGGGGCAGGCGCGGCCGCCTCGCCGCGCACCAGGGCACTCAGCGTGAGGTCGAGGGCGGGGCGGTGGGTCCCGAACAGGCGGTGGTGACCGTCCTGCCGCACCGTCATCAGCCCGGCCTCGGTGAGTTGCGCGAGGTGGTGGCTCACGGTCGCGGGCGCAAGGTTCATCAGCCGGGCCAGCGTCTCGCCGGACAGGGCTTCCTCCCAGGCCAGCCGCAGCAGGGTCACGCGGGCCGGGTGGGACAGGGCGCGGAAGAGGGCGGCCTGATCGTTCGCGGACGCCCTCACCGGGCCACCTCGCGGGGCCAGGGCCGCTCCCCGTGGGCGACGAGGTGACACGCGGCGTAGATCTCCAGCGCGGCCCGCAGGGTGTCCAGCCGGGCCTGCGCCTTGGCCGTGCCCGAGCGGTCGCCCTCCGCCCGCGCCAGCCGGACATCCCGCTCGGCATTCGTGAGCAGGCCGTCCAGGATGTGGCGGTACTGCGTGTTCATCTGCTCCTGACTCATTTCGACCTCCTTCGAAACAGATCTTAGATGGTTCGAAGAACGTCGAAATGATTCGAATGGCCTACCGCCCGCCGTGCGGGGCCAGAGGGCGCACCTGCTCCCTCACCAGCCCTCGATCTGCCGTCCGGCCTCGAACGCCGCTATTCCCGCCGCCACGGCCAGATTCAGGCTGCGGCCCCCGCCGGGCTGAGGAAGCTTCAGGGTGGGCAGGCCCTCCCGCAGCCAGACGGGCAGCCCGCGCGACTCCGGGCCGAACAGCAGGTGATCGCCCCGCCGGAAGCCCGCCCGCGTGTGCAGCGTGGTGGCGTGGGTGGAAAAGGCCCACACCCGCGCGTCAGGGGGCAGGCTGGCCTGATACGCGGTCCAGTTCGCGTGCTCGTGGAGCGTCACGCCCTCCAGGTAGTCCATCACCGCGCGGCGGAATTCGCGGTCGTGCAGGTGGAAGCCGAAGGGCCGGATCAGGTGCAGCTCGGCCCCCAGCACGGCGCAGGTGCGGGCCACGTTGCCGACGTTCCCGGCCTTTTCCGGTTCGTACAGGACGACGTGGAGGAGAGGATCACTCACGGTCGCGCACCAGCAGCGCGGTCACGCGCACCTGCACGTGGTCTGGGGCCAGCCCCTCGGAGGTCTTGAAACTCACGCCGACCTCCGTTTCGGGCAACTCCAGCAGCCCCGCCACCGTGCGGGTGATCTCGGCCCGCAGCGGCCCCAGCTTGGGGCGGTCGAGGGTAACGACCAGGGCCACATTTGCCGGGCGGTACTTCCACTCCCGCACCAGGGCGAGGCTGTCCCGGAGGATCACCCGCGAGTCCAGTCCCGCGTGCTCGGCGGCGGTGTCCGGGTAGTAGTGCCCGATATCCCCCAGCGCGAGGCCCGAGAGCAGGGCGTCCGCGACCGCGTGCAGCACGGCGTCGCCGTCCGAGTGGGCGACTGCGCCGCGTTCGGCGTGCGGAATGGGCACGCCGCCGAGGACCAGGGGGCGGCCTTCTTCCAGTCGGTGCGCGTCCTCGCCGTAGCCGATGCGGTAGGGAAGGGGGGAGGTCATGGGGGGAGGATAGCGGGGAGCAGTCAGTCGTCAGCCCTCCACCTCTCCGGCTCCCCGGGTCCCGTCCCGCAGCGCCGCCGCAAAGGCGCCCGCTTCCTCCGGGTACACCTCCACGGTCAGTTCGACGCCGGACGCCGTGTACGTCTCCTCGCCCCGCGCGGTGTCGAAGGTCCCCAGCAGGTGGTACAGCACGCTGAGGTGCTCGAAGGGGACCCGCGCGGTCAGCTTTTGCCGGGGCCGCACCTCCAGCCGGGGCGCGGTGCGGAGGCACTCGGCGGCGGTGCCCCCGTAGGCGCGGACCAGCCCGCCCGTGCCCAGCTTGACGCCGCCGTAGAAGCGCACGACGGCGACCATCACGTGGTCCACTCCCTGCCCCTCGATGGCCCGCAGGATGGGGGCGCCCGCCGTCCCGCCCGGCTCGCCGTCGTCGCTGAAACGGTAGGCAGGGCCAATGCGGTAGGCCCAGCAGTGGTGGGTGGCACCGGGGTAGCGCTCCCGCAGGGCGGCGAGGTGTGCGAGGGCCTCCTCCGGGGTGTCCGCACGCTCCGCGAAGGCCAGGAACTCGCTGTTCAGGGTCACCGCGTCGTGGCGGTGCGGTCCCGCAAGGGTGGTGAAGGGCGCGGGCAGCTCGGTCACAGCAGGCCGCGCTCCTCCAGAGGGCGCCGCGCGTGCCACAGGGTCAGGCTGCTGGGACCGTCGTGAATCTCGCCCGCCTCCAGCATCCGGTAGACCTCGGGGAGGGGCAGGGTCACCCGCTCGATGACCTCGCTGTCCTCGTGGGCGGTGTCGCCCAGCCGCACGCCCAGCGCCAGCAGCGAGTAAAAGACCACCCCGCTGATGCTGGGTTGCGGGTAGAAGGCGGGGAGGGGCATCCATTCCCCCGCCACGCCGCCCACTTCCTCGGCCAGTTCGCGCCGGGCGGCCTCCAGCAGGTCCTCGCCGCGCTCGACGCCCCCGGCCACGACCTCCCAGACGGTGGCCCCCAGCGGGTAGCGGAACTGCCGGATCAGCACGGCCTCGCCCGCCTCGGTCACCGGCAGCACGAAGACGGCGCGGGGACCCCTCGGGCGGTACTGGTAGCGCACCTCCGCCCCCGAGGGAGTCTGCACCCGGTCTTCGAGCACCACGCGGAAGCCGTCCACGAGCACCCGCGAGGAGAGCGTCTTCCAGGGCTGCACCCCGCCGGGCACGAGCGCGGCCCAGTTGGGGTGTTCCGGCGGCGGTGGGGGGGTCATGGGGGCAGGCTAGCGCAGAGGCCGCGCGCCGCTACACTGCCTCCCGTGATCGTCAAGTACGGCGGCAACGCCATGAAGAGTGAGGCGCTGCGCCGCGCCGTGGCGGGCGAGATCGCCGCTCTCCGCACCGAGGTCCCCGTTGTGGTCGTGCACGGCGGCGGCCCGGTCATCGAGCGCGAACTGGGAGCACGCGGCATTTCCTCAGAATTCCGGGGGGGGCTGCGGGTGACCTCGCCGGAGGCGATGGACGTGGTGGAGATGGCGCTGTGTCAGCTCAATAAACAGCTCAGTCAGGAGGTCGGGGCCGCCGTGGGGCTGATGGGTCGCGACAGCGAGTTGCTGCAGGCCGAGGTGCTCGACCCCGCGCTGGGACGGGTGGGCCGGGTGACCGGGGTAAATGGGGCGCTGCTGCGGACCCTGATCGGCGCCGGACTCACCCCGGTGGTGGGCTGCGTCGCGGTCGGGCCGGACGGGGAAGCGCTGAACGTCAACGCGGACACGGCGGCGGGGGCGGTGGCCGGGGCGCTGGGGGAGGGCATCGTCTTCCTGACCGACGTGGACGGTATCTACCGCGCCTACCCCGACCCGGAGAGCCTCGTACCCCACCTCACCCGCGCGGGGGCGGAGGCGGGCATCGCGGACGGCTGGATCGCGGGCGGCATGATTCCCAAGGTGCGGGCGGCGCTGGACGCGCTGGACGCCGGGGCGCCCTTCGCTGTGATCGCCAGCGGAATGCGGGAGGGAGTGCTCGCGGCGGCGGCACGGGGCGAGGCGGGAACGCGGCTCACGCCCTGAGCGGCCTCAGCGCACCCGGCTGAAGACCAGCGTGTCCCGCAGTTGACTGGGATCATCCGCCGCCACGGCGTCATTCTTCAGCGTCGCGTCCAGCGTGTACCCCAGGGCGCGGGGAATGCGGGCGCTGCGCCCGTTGCGGGCATCCGTGCGAATTTCCAGGCGGCGAAAGCCCAGGCCCCCCTCCCCCTGGGGGCGCAGGGCGAAGTCGGTCAAGGCCCCGGCCACCTCGGTCGCGTAGCCCTGCCCGGCGTGCCCGGTGGCGATCCAGTACCCGATCTCGCCCTTGGGGACGCGCCAGTCCAGCGCGTGGTAGCCGCTGCTGCCGATGAAATCACGTCCGTCCGCGCTCCAGACATGCAGCCGCAGGTTCTCGCCCGCCGCGTAGGCGGCGGCCGCGCGGGTCAGGTTCTCCACCGTCCCGGCGAGGTCAAGGGGGTCTTGCGCCCAGACCATCCAGCGCCGCAGCTCGGGCAGCGAAGCCTGCACCGCCGCGTGCAGGGCGGCGGCGTCGCCAGGGTGCGGCGGGCGCAGGAGCAGCCGGGGGGTGCGGAGTTCGGTGGGGAGGAGCGGGATCAGGTGCGCTTCCCGGCCGATGCGAGGCTGCGGTAGTCGTCCTTGAAGGTCTGCAACTCCTCGGTCAGCACCTCGCTGAAGATGCTCGACACGCGGGCGGGGGTGATCTCGCCGCGGTCGGCGCCCCAGTGCTCTGCTTCCCAGACGGTGACGATGTTGGTGTTCACGTCGCCGTCGTAGGCCATCAGGCTCTGAAGTTCCAGCGACGCCTTGTACAGCATGGGCGCCCCGACGTTGTCCATCTCGAAGGTAAAGCTCAGCACCCGGTGGCAGCGCTCGGCCGCGTCGAACTCCTGCGCCCGCAGCCCCAGCCCCTTGAGGGCCGCCGCGATCTGCTCCTCGGCCCGCCCCACCTTGGCCGCGTCCTCCTTGCGGTCAATCTCCACGATGGCGTCGTAACACAGGATCTGGCCCTGGTTGAGCACCGCCAGGTTGGGCGCCCGCACGCTCGGCGCGGCGTGAACGGTGGGAAGCAGCAGCGCGGCCAGGGCCAGCAGTCGTCTCATGCGGCCAGTCTAAGCCCGCCCACCGGCGCGGCGGGGCAGACTTGGGGGTGCTCCCCCTTCAGGGAATCAGCGCCTCCAGCCGCCCCAGCCGGTCGCGCAGCGTGTCCATGTCCGGCGCGACGAGGTTCACGTGCCCCACCTTGCGCCCCGGCCGCGTGGCCTTGTGGTAGAGGTGAATCCGGGTGCCCGGCAGCGCGTCAATGGCCGCCCAGTCGGGTTCTCGCCCGTCTGACGTACCCACCACATTCACCATCGCGGTGGGGTAGAGGGGCGCCCAGTCGCTCAGCGGCAGGCCCAGCACCGCCCGCACCTGCGCCCCGAACTGGCTGACCCCGCCCCCGTCCTGGGTGAGATGCCCGGAGTTGTGAACGCGGGGGGCGACCTCGTTGGCGAGCAGCTCGCCGCCCGGCAGCGCGAAGAACTCCAGGGTCAGCAGCCCTTCGAGGCCCCAGGATTGGGCGACCGCCCCGGCCAGGGCGCGGGCCTGTGCCTCCGTCCCGGTGGGCACGGCGGCGGGCCACACGCTGGTCCGCAGGATGCCGTCCCGGTGCACGTTCTCCACCAGCGGCCCGAAGGCCACCGCGCCCGCCGCGTTGCGGGCCACGGCGAGGCTGACCTCCCGCTCGAAGGGGACCAGCCCCTCCAGCACGCAGGGCACGCTCCCCAGCTCGGCCCACGCTGCCCGCAGCTCCTCCTCGCTTCCCACCCGGCGCTGCCCCTTGCCGTCGTAGCCGAGTTCAGAGGTCTTGAGCAGGCCACGCCCACCGACCTGGGGGAGCGCCCCGGCGAGGTCCGCCTCCCCCCGCACCTCCACGAAGGGCGCGGTGGGCACTCCCGCCGCCCGCAGTGCCTCCTTCTCGCGGGCACGGTGCTTGGAGCGGGCCAGCAGGGCACCGCCGGGCCGCACGGGAACGCGGCCTTCCAGCGCGGCCAGAGCCTCCACCGGCACGTTCTCGAACTCCAGCGTCACCGCGTCGCAGGCGGCCAGCCGCTCCAGCCCGGTGGGGTCGGTGTAGGGGGCCAGCAGGTGCTCGGCGCACAGGCGGGCGGGGGCCTGGGGGTCGGGTTCCAGCACCACGCAGCGCACGCCGAGGGGCAACGCGGCCAGGGCCAGCATCTGCGCGAGCTGCCCGCCGCCCAGGATGCCGAGGGTGCGGGACGGAGCGCTCACTGTGCCCCCGCCTGCGGGTGGCCGTCGAAGAAGGGCTCGTCCAGCACCGCCTGCGTCTGGGCCGCGCGGAAGGCGTCCAGCCGTGCCCGCACCTCGGGGTCGGTGGTGGCGAGCAGCCCAGCGGCGAAGAGGGCCGCGTTTTTCGCCCCCGCCTCCCCGATGGCGAAGGTGGCGACCGGGATTCCGGCGGGCATCTGCACGATGCTCAGGAGGCTGTCCTGGCCCGACATGGCGCGGCTCTGGACCGGCACCCCCAGCACGGGCACCCGCGTGAAGGCCGCCAGCATCCCCGGCAGGTGCGCCGCGCCCCCCGCCCCCGCGATGATGCAGGCGAGGTTCAGCCGCTCGGCCCGCGCCGCATACGAGGCCAGCAGTCCCGGTGTGCGGTGCGCCGAGAGGACCCGGACCTCGTAGGTGACCCCCAGCCGGGCGAGCAGCTCCAGCGCCCCCTCCATCGTCCCGAAGTCGCTGCGCGACCCCATCACCACGCCCACGCGGGGCCGCTGTCCCGTCTCGCCTGTCGCCGGAAGATCCGTCACGGCCCGCATCCTACCCGCTGGGCCGGAGGCGGCACTCCGCTTCGTCGCCGCGTGTTCTGGGCGGCCACTCCACCCCGTGCCGCCTCCCTCCTGGCTTCTCACTCCGTTCGGCCCAGAACGCAGGCTTCTGGGCAGGCCCTATCCTGCCCCATGCGCGTACAGGACCTGAACTGGGAGGGCGTGGAAGCCTACCTTCGCCGCGACGACCGCGCCGTGCTCCCGCTGGGCTGCACCGAGCAGCACGCCCGCCTCAGCCTCGCCACCGACAGCCTGCTCGCCGAGCGGGTGAGCGTGGAGGCCGCCGACCCCCTCGGCATTCCGGTCTTCCCCGTCCTGCCCTACGGCATCACGCCGACCTTCACGGCGTATCCCGGCACGGTCAGCCTGCGGGTGGGAACCTACCTCGCCGTGCTGGACGACCTGCTCTCCGGGCTGTACGCGCAGGGCTTCCGGCGCCTGCTGATCGTGAACGGGCACGGCGGCAACAGCCCCGGCCAGGGGTGGCTGGGCGAGTGGCTGGCGCGGCACCCCGACGCGCGGGTGCAGTGGCACAACTGGTGGAATGCCCCGCGCACCTGGGCGGCGGTGCAGGCCACCGACCCCCTCGCCAGCCACGCGAGCTGGATGGAGAATTTCCCCTGGACCCGGCTGGAGGAAGCCAGCGGCCCCGGCGAGCGCAAGCCGCTGGTGGACCTCGCCCGGATGCGGCAGCTTCCCCCGGCGGGGGTGCGGGCGTTGCTGGGCGACGGCAACTTCGGCGGTCTGCCCCAGCGGCCCGACGCCGAGATGGAGGCGATCTGGCGGGAGGCGGTGCGGGAGACGCGGGAACTGCTGGAGGGTGGCTGGGCGTCCTGACGGGCGCTACCCTCCCCCCATGACGCCCGATTCCAACTGGCCCGACTACCCGTGGCTCTACGGCCGCACCCGCGCGGGCCGCGAACGGGGACCGGGGGGAGCGCGGGCGCTGCTCGACCTGCTGGGGCGCCCCGACGCCGCCTTCGAAAGCGTGCGGGTCATCGGCACCAATGGCAAGGGCAGCACCTGCGCGATGCTGGAAGCCGGGCTGCTGGCCGCCGGGGTCCGCGTGGGCCGCTTCACCAGCCCCCACCTCCAGCGCTACGAGGAACGCATCCGGGTGGGGGGGGCGGAACTGGCCCCCGAGCGCACCGCCACCTTTATCGAATGGGCCAAGGAACAGGCGCCGGACGCGGCCTTCTTCGACCTCACCCTAGCACTGGCCTGTCAGGTCTTCGCCCAGGAAGGGGTAGAGATCGCCGTGATGGAAGCTGGAGTGGGCGGGGCCTCCGACGCGACGGCGGCGCTGACGGACGTGCGGGCGGTGGCGCTGACCAACGTGGCGCTCGACCATGTGGCGACCCTGGGGCCGACCCTGGCGGACATCGCCCGCGACAAGGCGGGAGCGGCCCGGCCCGGCGTGCCCCTGCTGACCACCGCGACGGGCGAGGCGCTGGCGGTCGTGCGCGAGGTCGCTGGGGAGGTCGGCGCCCCCCTCTTCACCCCGGACACCCACCCCGACCTGTTCGCTGTGCCCTACCCTCCGCGCCTGTCGGGGCCGCACCAGCAGGCCAACGCAGCGCTGGCCGCCGCCACCCTGCGAACGCTGGGCCACCCGGAGGGTGTGGAGGCTGCCCTGAACGCGACCTTGCCCGCTCGGCTGGAACGCTTCGAGGCGGAGGGCAAAACCGTCTGGGTGGATGGGGCGCACAACCCCCACGCGGCCCTGGCCCTCGCCGCCAGCCTGCCGGGGGGCGCGGACGTGCTGCTCTTTGGCGGCCTCGCCCGCAAGGACACGGCGGCCACGCTGGAGCCGCTGCTGGGGCTGGCCCCAGGGCGCGTCTTCACGTCCCCCGGCGACCCCGCCACCCCGCCGGAGGAACTGGGCGCCCGCTACGGCGGCGCGGCCGTACGTGACGTGGAAGAGGCTCTGGCCCTGGCCCTGGCACGGACGCCCCCCGGCGGCACGCTGCTGGTGGCGGGAAGCCTGTACCTGGCGGGAGCGGTGCGGGGCCTGCTTGACAGGAGCGGGGCGGGCCGCTAGACTCCTTTCCGCTCTGGGTCGTTAGCTCAATTGGCAGAGCAGCTGACTCTTAATCAGCGGGTTGTAGGTTCGATTCCTACACGACCCACCAGACCAGAGGCCCCGCCATGCGCGGGGCTTTTTTCTATATCGCACAGGGCAAATTGTGCTCTCATCGCGGTGCTCCGTTGGGTTGAAGGGGCGCTGTTTGGCCCTTCGCCTCCCCTCCGATCGCTCTCCATAACGGATGCTCGCTCCACTCGGGCCAGACCAATTGAGCGCCAAACCATCAACTGGTCCGGCCACCGCTGTCAGTCCCCCGCCAGGCTCAGCCTCCGGCGTCCGGGCTGCGGGGCCGGGACGGCCAGGGCTTTGGCATACCAGGTCATGACGGGGCGGGCATCCAGCGCGAAGGTGTAGCCCTGCCGCTCCCAGAAGCGGGCGCCGCGTGGGTTGTCGCCCAGCACGCTCGCCAGGATGCGGCCCGTACCGGGGGGCAGCCTGGCCTCCAGGTCGCGCACAGCCTGCCCACCCAGGCCCCGCGACTGGCAGTCTTCGCGGATCAACAGCAGGTTGATGGTCAGGTCGCCGTCTTCGGGGTAGTGCAGTTTGTAATCCAGGCTGCCCACGCACTCGCCCGCGTCGTCGTGCAGCAGGTCGAGGCGGCGCCGGGGGTCGAGCAGGGCAATTTCCACGTCGCGCGTGACCTCGGCGGGGGTGGGCACGCGGGTGCCGAGCAGAGCGAAATAGCCGGGGGCTGCCGCATAGAGCGTGTGCAGCAGGGGCGCGTGCTGGAGGGCCAGGGGGGTCGCCTTCAAGGTGCATGCCTCCCGTCCGGTGGGCGGGACCAGAGTGAAACAGGGAAACCGGACGGCCCGCAGCATACGCCCCCCTGCCCGGCTGGAAGCGTGAAATGCCCTCCAGATCCTGCTTGAGCCTCGCTTCACCCGCTGGGGGCAGTGGGTGCGCTACCCTGCCGGGATGACCCCCGGTTTCTATGCCCGGCGACTCCAGGCCCCCGGCGCCGTCCTCGCGCCGATGGCCGGATACAGCGACGCGCCCCTGCGCCAGCTCGCCGCCGAGCAGGGAGCGCTGTGGACCGTCAGCGAGATGATCAGCTCGCGCGGCCTGGTGCTGGGCGGCGAGTCCGAGAAGCTCACCCTGGGCCGCCCCTACCCCGGCGAGCAGAACAGGGTGGTGCAACTTTTCGGCGCCGAGCCGGACATCCTGGCCGAAGCCGTGCGCCGTGCCGAGGCGTGGTTTACCCCCGCTGCCATCGACCTGAACATGGGCTGCCCGGTCCCCAAGGTGCGCGGGCGCGGCGGGGCCTGCCTGCTCCAGACGCCGGAGGTGGCGTACACGTTGATCACCGCGATGCGCGGGGCCACCCGGCTCGACGTGAGCGCCAAGATTCGCCTGGGCTGGGATGAGAACCGCAGCGTGGAAATCGCGCAGGGCCTCGCGGCGGCGGGGGCCTCGCTGATCACCGTGCATGGCCGCACCAGCGCCCAGCGGTATACCGGCGAGGCCGACTGGGAGGCCATCGCGCGAGTGGCGGCGGCGGTCCCGGTGCCGGTGGTGGGCAGCGGGGATATTGGGACGGCCGCGCAGGCCCGCGCCCGGCGGCGGGAAGCGGGGGTGGCCGCCGTGATGATCGGACGTGGGGCGGTGGGCAATCCCTGGCTCTTCCGGGCACTGGCGACGGGCGACGACGCCTTCCCGCCCGCTGCCGAGCGTGCCCGCACCGCCCTGCGGCACGCGGAGCTGCACGTCGCCTTCTACGGCCTCGACCGCTCCCGGCTCGCCAGCGTGCGACCGCTGCGCAAGGTCTTGCCCCGCTACCTCCCCGACTATCCCGAACTGCGCGACGCTCTCGTGCAGGTGGACACGGTGGCGGACGTGGCGGCGGCGCTGGCGCCCCTGCTGGACGGGGCCTCATCGCCGCCCGCGCCCGTAGGGGTCGGCGCGTATGCTGGGAGGCGCCCATGAATGTCCGCGAGTACTACACCTACCTGTCCGGCGCACGCGAGGAGCTGTGGAACTTTCTGCGGGCACTCCCCGAGGCCGAACTGAACCGCCCGCTCATCGAGGGCGGGGACCGGTTTCAGTGCATCAAGGACCTGGTGCTGCACGTCGTGGACGTGGAGGACCACTGGATTCACGATGTGGCGCGGGGCGGTCAGGGGGTCGCTGCCCGCTACCCCCACGATTGGGTGCGCCCCCAGGCCGAGGGGTACGCGCTGGGCTGGATTCTCCAGTACGGGAGCGAGGTGCAGGAGCGCAGCCGCGCCTTTCTGGAGGGTGACCCCGACCTGGAGCGCCGCGTCAAGCTGATTCAGGACGACCCCCAGAGCGAGACGGTCAGTCTGGACGGGCTGCTGTGGCACGTCATGACCCACGAGGTCCGGCACACCGCGCAGATCGCCCTGCTGGTCCGGATGCTGGGCCACACCCCGCCGTGGCTGGATTTCCTGCGGTTTATGCGGCCCCAGCCTGCCCTGGCCCAGAGCTGACCCCGGCGCAGGGCGGACTTCCCAGCCCAACTGCGACCCCTGTCCCGGCCGGGAGGGGGGCTTGCCCTTATACTGCCCAGGTTATGCGGACGGTGACGGTAGGCACGCGCGGCAGCACGCTCGCGCTCGCGCAGACGCGGTGGGTGGTGGCCCGCTTGAAGGAGGAGTGGCCGGAGACGGACTTCCGCATCCAGACCATCAGCACCCAGGGGGACCGCAACCGCGGCAGCCTGGAAGCGATGGCCCAGAAGGGCAACCGGGGCTTCTGGGTCAAGGAGATCGAGGAGGCCCTGCTGGGCAGCCGCATCGACATCGCGGTGCATTCCCTCAAGGACCTGCCCACCGAACAGCCGGAGGGTCTGGAGGTGTCCTCCATTCCCAAGCGGGTGGACGCCCGCGACGTCTTGATCGGCAAGGAGGGCATGAAGCGCCTCGCGGACCTGCCCGAAGGCGCCCGCGTGGGCACCAGCAGCATCCGCCGCAAGGCCTTCTTGCGGGCCTACCGCCCCGACCTTCAAGTGATTGACCTGCGCGGGAACATCGACACCCGCCTCGCGGCGCTGGGGACCCCCGACTACGACGCGATCATCCTCGCGGCGGCGGGCCTGATCCGCACCGAGATGCGCCACCGTATCGACGAGTTCGTGGAACCCGACCTGCTGCTGCCCGCGCCGGGGCAGGGCGCCCTGGCGCTGGAAACCCGCGCCGACGACGACCTCACCATCGAGGTGGCCTACGCGATTCACGACCACCTCACCGACGACCGGGTGACCGCCGAGCGCGAGTTCCTGGCCGGGCTGGGGGCAGGCTGCATGGCCCCGGTGGGCGCCCACGCGACCGTCAAGGGCGGCGTGCTGACCCTGGAAGGCTGGGTGGGCGCGGTGGACGGCTCGAAGGTGATCCGCGCGACCAGCTCCGGCGACCCCGCCGAGTGCGCCGACCTGGGCGCCGAACTCGCCGCCGACATGCTCGCGCAGGGGGCGGCGGCCCTGATCGACGCCGCCCGGCCCTGAGGCCCGGCCCTTGAAGGTGTGGCCCCGCGTCCTGACCGTCGCCCTGCTCGCGGCGGCGGTCTGGTTCGGTATCGGCGTGTGGCAACGCACCCGCGCGGGCCTGGACTTCGAAGCGGCGGCCCGCGCCGAGCTGCCCCTCACGCTGGTGATCTTCGTGGTCGCCGCCGGGTGGGTTCTCGTCTCCGACCGGGTGCGGGGCCGCAAGTGAGCTTGGCGGGGCGCCGCCTCGCGGTCATCCACACCGGCGGCACCATCGCCAGCCGCCCCGATCCGGGCGGGCCGGGCCTGACCCCGCAGGAGGCGCCCGCGGTGCCGGGGCTGCCGGGGGTGACGGTCACGGCCCATCAGCCCTTCCGCCTTCCCAGCCCGCACGTCACGCCGGCGCACATGCTGGAGCTGGCCCGGCTGATCGAGCGGCTGGCCCCGGACGCGGACGGCATCGTGGTCACCCACGGCACCGACACGCTGGAGGAAACGGCCTTCTTCCTGCACCTCGCCCTGGCGACCGATGTGCCGGTCCTGCTGACGGGTTCGATGCGTCACGCCGAGGAAGTGTCCTGGGACGGTCCCGGCAACCTGCTGGACGCGGCCCACGTCGCCCTGCATCCGGAGTCGCGCGGGCGCGGGCCGCTGGTGGTCTTCGGCGGCGATCTCTTCGATGCCCGGACGGTCACGAAGGTCCACACCAGCGCGGTGGACGCTTTCGGGGGCTACCCTGGCCCCATCGGGCGCATCGACCGGACGGGGGAGACGGCCCACCTGCGCTTCTTCGCCCGGCCGGAAGCGCGGCCGGTGTACGCGCCCGCGCGGGTGGACGCCCGCGTGGAAATCCTCTATGCCTACGCGGGCTGGCAGGGCGAAGGCTACGAAGGGGCCGCCGCCCGCGCCGACGGGCTGGTGATCGCGGCGCTGGGCACCGGCAACCTGCCCGCCGAACTGCTGCCCCTCGTCGCCGCGAGTGCTGGGGCTGGGCAGCCCGTCGTGATCGCCACCCGCACCCACGCGGGGCCGATCCTGCCCGTCTACGGCTACCCCGGCGGCGGCGCGACCCTGGTGGCGGCCGGGGCCATTCCCGCCAGCTTCCTGAACGCGCACAAGGCCCGGTTGCTGCTCCTGCTGCTGCTGAGTCTGGGGCAGGGGCTGGAGGAGATTCGGGAGGTGTTTAGGGAGGGGGCGTTTTAGAGCCCCTCACCCCGACGTTCAGAGAGACTCCCTCCACGCAGAGGAGGTTGGTTGTCTTTACCCCCGCCCCGCCAGAAACGTGTCGTAGGCGGCGAAAAAGCGCTCCGGCTGTTCGAAGTAGACCAGGGCGCCCGTGTCGAAACGGCTGAAGCTCCAGTTGCTCCGGCGCTCCACATTGGTCAGGTCGCCGAAGTCGGTGAAGCGGTCGTTCGTGCCGTAGGCCAACCACACGGGCATGGAGAGCACTTCGTACACCCGGTCGATATCCGCGCTGAACAGCAGGCCGCTGATAAAGGAGAAGGGCGCGTGCCGGGCGCCGGGCACGTGCGAGGTGGGGTAGTCGTAGCGCAGCAGGCCCTCGTCGACCGCCGCGTAGGAGCCGAAGGTCTGTTTCAGGAAGAAGCGGAGGCTGGGGGCACTCGCCAGCGCGTCGTAGAAAGCCTGCCCCAGCAGCGGGTGCTCGTAGGCCCGCTTGAGGCCGGGACGACCCCGCGTGCTGCCCAGCGGCCCGTAGAACTGCTCGGTCTTGCCGAAGCCCGTCGGCGTGACGAGCGCCACCGAACGGAAACGGTCCGGGCGCTCGGCGGCGGCGCGGGCCAGGAACTCGCCGCCCAGCGAGAGGGCCAGGGCGTCCACCGGCTCGCCGCTCTCGCGGGCGATCTCGTCCAGCGCGGCGTGAATGGCGTCTGTCATCAGGCGCGGGGTGTACTCGCGGTCCGAGCGCTCGGAGAAGCCGAAGCCGGGCAGGTCCAGCGCGTACACCCGGCGTGTGGCGCGGTAATGCTCGAAGAGGGGCCGCACCTCGTAGGCGCTCGCCGCCGCGTTCACCCCGTGGATCAGCAGCAGGGGTGCCCCCGACCCCGCCACATACATGTTGAGCCGCCCGGCCCGGCCCTCCAGGGTGCGCCGCTCGGCCTCCACGGCGGGCGGGAGCGGGAGATCATGGGGCACCCGCAGGCGGCTGAAGAGGGTCCACCCCAGCCAGGCGGCGGGCAGGGCGGCAGCGGCGGTGAGGAGCGTCTTCTTCATGCACCACCTTAAAAGGCCGTCTCTGGGAGGGAGGTTAGCCCCCGGCCAAGTGGGGCTGATCCAGGGACCTCCACGCCCTCACAGGTTCCAGCCCCCCGCCACCTCCAGCTCCTGCCCGGTCACGTAATCGCTGGCCCGCACGAAGTACAGCGCGGCGTCCACCAGTTCCTCCACCGTGCCCACCCGCCCGGCGGGAATCTCGCGCAGGGGCTGGCTGACCGAGGTTTCGATCACCCCCGGCGAGACGACATTCACGCTGACGCCTGTGCCCGCCAGCACCTTGCCCAGCGCGTGCGAGAGGTGCAGCACCCCCGCCTTGGCCACCGCGTAGGGCACGATGCCCGGCCGCGCGACGAGGTGCCGGGCGCCCGCATACCCCAGGTTCACGATGCGCCCGAAGCCCGATTCGCGCATCAGCGGTGCGGCCGCCTGGCAGGTGGCAAACGTGGCCGTCAGGTTGCTGCCCAGCATGTCGGCCCACTCGGCGTCGGTGGTTTCCAGCAGCGGCTTGTGGACATAGTTGCCCACGTTGTTCACGAGCACGGCGAGGCCCCGGCCCGCGAAGGCCCCGTGCGCCGCCGCCACCAGCGCCCGCGCCTGCGCCGGGTCGGTGAGGTCGGCCTGGAGGGTGGTCGCGGGCACCCCTTTTTCCTCGCACAGCCGGGCCGTCTCCCCGGCGTCCGCCTGGCTGCCCCGGTAGTGGACGGCGACCGCGTACCCTTCTCCGGCCAGCGCGACCGCCAGCGCCCGCCCGATGCCCCGCGCGGCCCCGGTAACGAGGGCCGTCCCCTTTTTTGCGGCCTCACTCATCGCGCTTCCCGGCGGGCCAACTCCACCAGCGTCCGGGTGTAGGTGTTCAGCGGCAGGGTCAGGGCTTCCTCCAGCGTGGCCCATGACCAGTCCACGATCTCCTCGTTGGGGGTGACCGTCAGCGACGCCGTGCGGGCGAAGAAGTCCACCAGCAGCATGTGGGCGGGCTTGTGGAACTCGGGGCTGAGGACGGCCTCCTGGGTCTGGGCGTAGCGCAGGTCGGTGAGGTCCAGGCCCGTCTCCTCCCGGAACTCGCGGATCACCGCCGCCTCCAGCGTCTCGCCCCAGTCCACCTTGCCGCCGGGCACGCCCCACAGGCCGCGCCATTTGGTCGTTTCCACCAGCAGCACGCGCTCTCCCGGTCCCCACACCAGCGCCCCCACGCACACGACGGGTCTGTCCATGGGGAGCAGGGTACGGTGTGGCGGCGGGGGTCGGGGCTAGAGTGAGGCCATGACGGCGCTGGCGTGGCTCATGGTGGCTGGACTGGTGGTGCTCGCCATCCTGCTGTCCGGCTGGTTGGCCCGCCAGTCCGACCTCCCGCTGGGCAGGCTGCTGCTCGGGCTGACGGGGGTGTACCTTCTGGCCGGGGTGGCGGTGACTGCCCTGTGGAACCGGTGGCCCGGACAGGGGAACACAGATGCCCCCATAGGCTACCTGCTGGTCGGTGCGCTGGCCCTCCTGCCTCGGCTTGCAGAGGTGCCCGCCGTCCGTGTCCTGCGCCCCCCCGCCCGCTGGGGCGTCACCGGGTTGGGCCTCGTCCTGCCCGTGCTGGGTTTGATGCTGGGGGCCGCGTTGTTGCGGCCTCAAGCGTTGGAAATGTTGACTGAACTGCTGCTGTGGTCGCTCGGTGTGGCCGCAGCCCTGGCCGTCCTCGCGGCGCTGTGGCAGGGGCTGGAGCGGGTCTGGGTCCTCCCAACGGGGGAGCGTCAGATCGGTGTGGACAATCCCGACGAGCGTCCTCCCCCCGGCCCCTGACCCTTATTTGGCCCGCCGGTGCCGCAGCACCCGGCGTTCCAGCGCCGCGACCGCGAGGTACAGGGCCACCCCCAGCGCCACCAGTAGGGCGATGGCCGCGAACTGCCGGGGCGTGTCGTAGTAGGCGCGGGCCTGGTTGACCGCGAAGCCCAGCCCCGGTTGGTTGCTCACGAACTCCCACACCACCGCACCGATCAGCGCCAGCGAGAGCGCCAGCCGCAGCCCCCCCAGCATGACGGGCAGGGCCGAGGGCAACTCCAGCCGCGTCAGCCGCTGCCAGCCCGACGCCCGCAGGGTGGAGAACAGCTCGTGGTCGGTGCGCCTGACCTCGCGCACGCCCACGATGGTGGCGACCATCACCGGGTACAGGGCACTGAGCGCACTCACGAGCACCGCCGGAAAGCGCCCGAACCCGAACCACGTGATCAGCAGCGGGGCCAGCACCGCGATGGGCGTGCTCTGCGCCGCGACCACGAAGGGGCTGAGCAGCCGTTCGAGCGTGCGCGACTTGCCCAGCGGATAACCGATCAAGGCCCCGGCCAGTGACCCCAGCAAGGCCCCCAGCAGCGTGACTCCGGCGGTCGCGCCCGCAAACGACAGGAATTCCCCCGGCGTGGCCGCCAGTTCCGCCCACACCTGTCCCGGCGAGGGCAGCAGCAGCGGCTGGCCCAGCGCCCGCGCCGCCAGCTCCCATACGGCCAGCCCGACCACGATGGCCGCGACCGGAGCCAGCGCCCCGAGGTTCAGCCGCACCGGGGGGTCCGTCCGCAGCCGGGTGGAGTCACCCGTGCCCAGCAGGTTGCGCAGCCGCGCCTCCAGGCCGTCGGTGTAGGCGGTCACCCGGCCCTCGCCCCGCGTGTCGAGTTCGTCCACCACCCGGCCGTCCCGCAACACGACCACCCGGTCGGCCAGCCACACCGCCTCGCGAATGGAGTGGGTCACCAGCACCGTGGTCCGCCCGGTCTTGTCGTGGAGGTGGCGCAGCTCGGCGTTGAAACGCTCGCGCACCAGGGCGTCCAGCGCGGCGAAGGGTTCGTCCAGCAGCAGCACGTCGCTGCTCTGCGCCAGCGCCCGCGCCAGCGCCACCCGCGCCCGCATCCCGCCCGAGAGCTGCGCCGGGTAATAGCCCGCGTACCCCTCCAGCCCGACGAGCTTCAGTGCTTCCCCCGCCTCCAGCCCCCCGCCCGCCCCGAGGTCGTGGGGCAGGGCCACGTTGCGCAGCGCCGTGCGCCAGGGCAGCAGGCGGTCATCCTGAAACATCAGCGCGGGCGGCGTGGCGACCTCCACCCGGCCCGACCCGGCCCGCAGCAGCCCCGCCAGCACCCGCAGCAGCGTGCTCTTGCCGCTCCCCGACGGCCCGATCACCGCCAGAAACTCGCCGTGGGGCACCTCCAGCGTCACGTCCTCCAAGACGGTCTGGCCGCCCAGCCGCACCGTCACGTTCGTCAAGCGGATGGCGGTCTGGCCGTCGCCCGTCCCAATCTCCACCGCGCCGATCTGCTCCGGGCGGCTCATGCTCCGGGCCTCCCGCGCGTGTTCACCAGCACCACGCCCGCAATCGCCACCGCGCCCCCCAGCAGCGTCAGCAGGGTCGGGACCTCCCCCAGCCACAGCCACGCGATCAGCACGGCGAACACGGGCGAGACGTACAGGAAGGAGGTCGCCGCGCTCGCCCCCACCCGCGACAGCGCGAAGGTCCACGTCAGGTACGCCAGTGCCGCCGGAAAGAGGCCGATGTAGATCACGGCCAGGTGCGCCTCCAGCGGTGCCCGCGCGAGTTCCCCGCCGAAGCCTGGCAGAAAGACCAGCAGCGGCAGCGTCCCCGCGATCAGGCTCCAGACGGTGAAGGGCAGCGGTCCCATCCGCGCCAGCAGCGGTTTCTGAAACACGAAATACAGGCTGGTGAAGAGGGCCGCCGCCAGAATCAACCCCGCCCCCCGCGCGAAGCCCACCTCCTCGCCCTGCCCCAGCACCAGCAGGGCTACGCCGCCCAGGCTGATCAGGGTGCCCAGCCAGCCCAGCGCGTTCAGGCGCTCGCCCGAAAAGCGCGTCGCCAGCAGCGCCGTGATGACCGGCCCCGCCGCGATGATCAGGCTGGCGGTCCCGGCGGGCACGCTGACCTCGCCGTAGTTCAGGCAGACGTGGTAGAGGGTGATGCCCAGCAGGCTGAGGCCGAAGAGTGGCCCCAGGTCCGCCCGCGACGGCAGCGGAAGCCGCGCGGCGAGGGCGTACATGATCAGCGCGGCCGCCGCCACCAGAAAGCGGTAGAGGGTGAGGTGCCCCGGCGAGAAGGCTTTCAGCCCGGCCCGGATGCCTGCGAAGGCTGAGGCCCAGAACACGATGGTGACCAGCAGGGCACCCACAGAGAGGGGGTCGAGACGGCCCATCCGGGGCACCCGCGTCGTCATGACGGCCAGCCTAGCGCGGCCCCGGCCCGAGCGTGAGCGGCCCGTCAAGGCGGGCACATCCGCCCCCCGACGCCCAGCCGGGAGCATGGGCGGAAGAAGTCTGACCCCAGGAGGTCCCTGCATGGACGACCGCAACAATGGCAAGACGGATACCGGCACCCACGGCGCGTCTTATATGGGCGCGGACAGTGCGCCCGACACGAACACCAACCTCGACCCCAGTGTGGCTGGCGGTCCCCAGACCGGCGCCGACCGCGAGGCCGCCGAGGACGTGGCCGACCAGTACGCGCAGGGCAGCCTCTCGGGCGGCCTGGCCGCCACCCCCGACCCCACCCGCCAGAACGACAACAGCGGGATGCTCCAGCCCGGCCTGACCCCCCGCGACGAGGACGCGGACGGCGCCGACGTGATCGGGCAGAGCGGGGACGACCGCAACGACGAACGTTGATCCGCTTCCAGGCGACACCTTAAATGTGAGTTGGGCATGGATTAACCCAGGCTCAAGGGGGCCGGGCCTAGACTGCCCGCACGGAGGAAGAACGATGAGTGCGAACATGGACAACAGCGGCAGCAAGGAAGGCAGCAAGAGCATGGACCAGGGCCGCCTGATCAGCAGCGCGGCGGGCGCGGCCCTGATGATTCTGGGCCTGCGGAAAAAGGGCCTGATGGGCCTGCTGATGGCGGGTGCGGGCGGCTACCTCGCCTACCGCGGCGCGACGGGCAACGACCCCGTGATGAACGCGGCGGGCCTCAGCGGAAACGCGAGTGCGGCCAAGCCCATCTTCGTGGAGCACAGCGTGGTGATCGACCGCCCCGCCGATCAGGTCTACGCCTACTGGCGCCAGCTCGAGAACCTGCCCCGCATCATGAGCCACCTGGAAAGCGTCACCGTCCTTGACGAGCGCCGCAGCCGCTGGGTCGCCAAGGCGCCGCTGGGCACCCATGTCGAGTGGGAAGCCGAGATCGTCAACGACAAGCCCGGCGAGCGCATCGGCTGGCACAGCCTCCCCGGCGCGACCGTGGACAACGCGGGCAGCGTGCAGTTTGAGAACCTGCCCAATGGCGGGACCCGCATCCACGTGGCGCTGTCCTACCGTCCGCCTGCCGGAGCGCTGGGCGCAGCCGTCGCCAAGCTGTTCGGCGAGGAGCCCAGCCAGCAGATCGCCGACGACCTCCAGAACTTCAAGCAGACCTTCGAGGGCGCGAACCCGGTCAACTGAGCTTCGGGATAAAGAAGGGCGGCTTCCCGGTGTGGGGGCCGCCCTTCTCCTTGCGGTGCACTTACCAGTTCAGGTCGTAGTTGCCAAAGGGCCGGGTCTGCGAGACGGTGGTGCCGTCAAAGCGGTTCCAGCCCTTCTTGACCGTGAAGCCGAAGAGCGAGGCGTCCGAGGTCGCGTAGATCAGGCCGCGCGTGGCCCGCTGGGTGCGGGGCTCGTTCGCGTCGAACTTCTTGTTGTTGTTGAGGTCCACGTAGGCCAAGACCTCGTACACGCCCGCCTTGGCCGTGTCGGGCAGCGAGATGGAATACACCCGCTTCTGGGGGTTGAAGGTGCCGATGTCGAGCTGGTCGACCGCGTTGTTCTCGTAGCCCGTGCCCGTCAGACCGACGAGCGCGATGCGGACATTGCCAGTCTGGGGCTGGGTGCCGCGAATCTCGCCCGTCACGTCGCCGCGCGGCACGCCCAACACGCCGCAGGAGGCCAGCGCGAGGGGAAGGACGAGGGCCAGGGCCGCCTTGTTCATGGGTTGCATGGCCGGAGCGTAAGCCCCAGGGCAGCGCGGAGGCTCAGACGCACCTAAAGCTCCGCTGAAGGCTCTGTCCGGTCCGGCGCCCCCGCCTCCACCACCGTCAGCGAGCGCAGGGTCGCGCCCTGGTGCCAGCCGTACTGGGGCTCGCGCAATCCCAGCGCCTCCGCGACAGCGCGGGCGGTGCTCTGGTCGGGTTCCCCCTCCAGGCAGAACAGCAGGAATTTGCGCCCGCCGGGGCCGATGCGGATAAACAGGTTCTCGCCCAGTTCAAGCTGCTGGGTGCGGCCCAATTTCTCCGCGCGGCCCTGCGCGTACCGCAGCGCGTCGCGGATGCGGACGGTGACGGTGGGGTGGCTCATGGGGTGGCCTCCTTCGGGGGTGGGCGCAGACCGTCCAGCAGCAGCCCAGCGTAGCGGTCGGCCACCTCGCGCGGGCTCAGCCGCCCACCGGGGCGGTACCACGTGTAGGCCCAGTTCACCGCCGAGAGAATCAGGTTGGCGGTCATCTTCACGTCGAGGTCCGCGCGGAAGACCCCCTCGCGCATGCCCTGAGCCACCAGCCCCCGGTAAAAGGCCTCGGTGGTGTCGCGCCACGCCGTGACCCGCGCGTAGGCGTCCGGCGAGAGGTGTTTCCACTCATGGAAGAAGACGGTCGCGCTTTCCAGGTTGCCCGCGACCACCGTGAGGTGCCGGGCCATCGCTTCCCGCAGCCGCTCGTCGGCGGGGCGGGGGTCGGTCCCCAGGTCCAGCAGGGCCGCCTCAAACTGCCGGGCGGCCTGCTCCACGATCTCGATCAGCAGAGCTTCTTTGCCGCTGATGTGCGCGTAGAGGCTGCCCCCCTGCATCCCCAGCTCGGCGGCGAGGTCGCGCATGCTGGCCCCGTGGTAGCCCCGCTCGGAAAACAGGCGGCTGGCAACCTCGTGAATCTGCTCGCGGCGCGACTTGGAGGTCGGGCCGGAGGCGGCGGGGGAGGGGGCAGAGGGGTCCGTCATGGGGGGACGCGGCGGCGTGCGGGCAGGGTAGCACGGCCTTTCGGGGAGGCAGGGTGCTAGAACGGACGGCATGACCTCCACTCCCTCCCTTCCCAGTCAGGCAGCCGAGCAGGCGGCCCCGGCGGGGGTGCGCCCCGCCGTGCGGACGGTGCCCGCCTACCCCTTTACCCCACTCGACGTGCCCATCAAGCTCGACCAGAACGAGAGCGCCTACGACTTCCCGGCCGAGCTGAAGGCCGAGGCCACCGCCCGGATGCTCGCCCGCCCCTGGAACCGCTATCCGGACCTCGGGGCGGAGGGGATTCGCGCCCGTCTCGCCGCGCTGACCGGGTGGGACGAGGCGGGCGTGGTCTTGACCCCCGGCAGCAACGTGCTGATCAAGCTGCTCACCGAACTCGCGGGCATCGGGCAGACGGTGCTGACGGTCAGCCCCACCTTCGCCGTCTACACCCTGGAGGCGCAGATGCTGGGCGCCCGGCTGGTGCAGGTGCCGCTGAACCCCGACTTCTCGCTGCCGGTGGCCGGGCTGATGGAGGCGCTGCGGACCCAGCCTCCCGGCGTGCTGTACATCACCCAGCCGCACGCCCCGACCGGTCACGTGGACCGCGCCGAGGCCGTGCGCGAGGTCGTGGAGGCGGCGGGGAAGGACTGGATCGTGGTGCTGGACGAGGCGTACGGCGAGTACAGTGGCACCGACCACCGCGCCCTCGTTCGGGAAGGCAGCAACCGCCTCAGCCTGCGGACCTTCAGCAAGGGCTGGGGGCTGGCGGGCATTCGGCTGGGGTACGCGCTGACCAGCCCGGCGCTGGCGACCGAACTGCGCAAGCTCGTGCCCGCCTTCAACGTCGGCGTGCTGGCCGAGGCCGCGCTGGAAGTCGCCCTGGAGAATCCCGGCTACGTGGCCGAACGCGCCGCCGAGGTCCGCCGCGAGCGTGAGCGGGTCTTTGCGGGCCTGCGCGGGCACCCGGTCTGGGAGCCCCTCCCCAGCGACGCCAACTTCTACCTGCTGCGGACGCCCGACGCGGAGGCCGCCTACCGCCACCTCCTTTCTCATGGCATCGTGGTGCGCCGTCAGGACTCGCTGCCGGGACTGGCAGGCTGCCTGCGGGTGGCGGTGGGCACGCCCCAAGAGAACGACGCCCTGCTCGCGGCGGCGCGGGCCTACGTTCACTCGGACAAGTAAGGCCCGTCCGCGAGGGCGGTCACGCTGGGGCCGGGGCGCACGCGCTAGCCTCGGCGGGACCGCCCTTCCCGTATGGATGCTTTCACCTCACCCCCCGATTTCGCGCCGCGCTCGCCGCTCGTCCGCGAGTGCACGGCTTGTGGGGCGTGCTGCTCGGCCCCGGATATCCACGCCCTGCGCAAGCCGCTGGGGGTGCCGTGCGTTCACCTGCGGTCGGATTGCCTGTGCGCGGTGTATGCCGCTCGGCCCGCCGTGTGCCGGAGCTACCAGCCCGACTGGGTGTGTGGAGAGGTCGCGCCGCTGCCCACGCTGGAGGCGCGAATGCGGCGATTCCTGGAGATTTACGGGTTGGAGGACGAAGCCCGGCTCTAGAACAGCACCGCTCCCAAGGCCGGGCACGCCCCCACCACCGCCCACGCGGGCCAGCGCCCGGCGGTGAGGGCGGCGTAGGCGAGCAGCGCCAGCGCGAGGTGACGCGGCTCCCGGATGCCCGCCGTGAAGACAGGGTGATACAGGGCGGCGAGCAGCAGGCCCACGACCCCCGCATTCAGCCCCGCCAGCGCGGAGCGGGCGGCGGGCCGGGCAGAGAGGGCCGCCCAGAAGGGCAGCGCCCCGGCCATCAGCAGGCCCCCGGCCAGGAAGATGCCGCAAGTAGAGATCAGCGCCCCCGCCCACGCGGGCAGGGCCGACTGCGCCGCGCCCAGGTAGGTGGCGAAGGTAAAGAGCGGCCCCGGCACCGCGTTCGCCGCCCCGTACCCGGCGAGGAAGGTGGACGGCGTGACGTATCCCGGCACGAACCCCGCCTCCAGCAGCGGCAGGACCACGTGCCCGCCCCCGAACACCAGCGCCCCGGCCTGGAAGGTCGTGGCGAAGAGCGCCCACCCAGGCCCAAGCGCGGCCATCAGGGGCACAGCCAACAACAGGCCCCCGCACAGCGTGAACAGCCCCGCCCCCACCCGCCGCGAGACGGGCACCGGGGGCAACGCCGCTTCTGCCGCCGCGCCGGGCAGGAACCGCCAGCCCACCAGCGCACAGACCACCAGGGCCGCGACCTGCATTCCGGCCGCAGGCCATACCACCAGCAGGGCCGCGACCCCCAGCGCGAGTGCCGCCCGCACCCGGTCATTCCCCACCAGAGTCCCCCACATCCCCGCGACCGCCTGCGCGACGACCGCCACCGCCGCGACCTTCAGCCCGGTCAGCCACCCGGCCTCCGCCCCACCCCCGAAGCGGGCCACGCCCAGTGCAAAGGCCACCATCAGCAGCGCACTCGGCAGGGTGAAGCCCACCCACGCAGCCAGCAGGCCCCATCCGCCCGCCCGCAGCAGCCCCAGCGCCATCCCGACCTGACTGCTCGCCGGACCCGGCAGAAACTGCGCGAGCGCCACGAGATCGGCGTAGGCCCGCTCGCCCAGCCACCCCCGCCGCTCCACGAACTCGCCCCGGAAGTAGCCCAGGTGCGCGACTGGCCCCCCGAAACTGGTCAGCCCCAGCCGCAGAAAGACGAGAAAGACCTCCAGCGTTCGCATCTGGAGGTCAGCTTAGGGCGGGGGGCTCAGTCGTCGGCCGCTTGCCCTTCCTTCCTGGGCACTTCCGGGTTCTCCACGAACTCGGTGGGGTCGAAGCGGTCGAAGCCGATCTCCTTCTCGTAATCCTGAATCTTGACGTGCAGGCGGCGCACGTCGCCCTCGACGGCCCCGTAGTCGAAGGTGTCGAAGATGGCGGTGGTCTTATGGTTGCCGCCCTCGAAGTCGGGGACCTCGCGGGTCTTCTTGATGCCCTCTTCCAGCGCCTTGCGGCTCTCGATGCCGAGGTTGCGGAAGGCCACCTGCATCACGTCGCGCTGGAAGTCACGCGGGCCGTAGATCCCGGCGCGGTAGACCGTTTCCGCGAAGTCCTGCCAGTCGGGCACGAGAGCCGAGGCGGGCATGGAGAATCCCCCAATCACGTTCTTGATCGCGTCCAGCGTGCGCTCGGGGTAGTAGTAGAGGTACATCCGCACGCCTTCGAGGAAGAAGTTGTAGTGCGCCGCCTCGTCCACCGCGATGGTCTGCGCGACCTTGGCGAGCACGGGATCGGAAAAGCCCGCGTACTGCGGCTTCTCGCTCTTGCCCTGAGCGATTTTCATCATGTTCAGGTAGTTGAGCTGGGTGGCCCGCTCCTGAAACACGGTGTACACGAGGTTGTGGATGGCGTCGGGGAAGGGGAGTTCCCAGGTCTGCGACCGCAGGCGCTCCTTGTATTCCTCGATCCACTGAGGCGACCGCTGGCCGCTGAACAGCACGGCGTTCTCCCAGGCGTCGGCGTGCTTTTCCTCCTCGCTGCCCCAGCGCAGTTGGAAGTGGCTGCGCCCATGCGAGCGTCGCACGAGGTTCACGAGGCTGGAGGTGAAGTCGGGCGCGTACTGCTCGACGGCGAAAAAGCCCTGGATGACCTTGACGATCTCCGGCGGCAGGTCCTGACGCAGCTTGAGCCACTCGAAGGAGCGGTCGGGGTTCCAGTTGCGCGTCTCCTGGCTGCGGGCGGTGTACCAGCGGTAGAGGCCCAGGAAGCCGCGCTCGATCAGGCGGTCCTTCTCGGCGTTGCTGAGCAGCCCGGCCGGGGTGCGGGGGCGCTCGTTGAGCATGTTGGGGGGCAGGATGTCGGCCATCGGGAAAACTCCTTGTGAGGCGGCGTGCGTGCGGCAGTCCGCCGGAGGGGTAGGGGAGGGGGACGTTACCCTGATAGGCTACGGTCCCCCACCTGACGGAGCCGTGAACTGGGACGCGGTTTAACTTGAGCCTTGTCCCCATGCGGCTCCCGCCCGGCGCGGAATGGAGGCAGCAATGGTCCTGACCCTGACCGTCCTCGCCACGCTCCTGGGCGGTGCCTCCGCCCCGGTGCCCACCCTGGCCCCACCCCCCGCCCTGGCCGCATCCGGTCCGGTGCGCGAGCTCGCGCTGGCGGCGGCTCCCGACGGGCGGCTGGTCCTCGCGGTGATGACCGACGCCGGGCGCTTCAGCAGCGGGCGGGGCACCTTCACCGGGCGGCACCTGCGGGTCTGGCGGGAGCAGGGAGCCACCTGGGAGGCACTGGGCGGCGTCCTGAACTACGATCAGCCGCGCCCGGTGTCCAGCCTCAACCTCGCGCTGGACCGGGCTGGGACCCCGGTGCTGGTCTGGAACGAGAACTACGGCGACAACGACGTGGTGGTCTTCCGGGCCTACCGGGAGGAGGGGTGGACCGACTGGCGCACCCGCTACCTGGGCGACGACCTGCCCTATGCGGCCCGGACGCGGGCGGTCGCCGCGTGGGAGGGCGAACCCGTGCTGGCCTGGGGCGAGACGCTGCGGACCCCCTATGGCAGCCGCCTGACCGTGCGAGCCTGGGACCCGGCGGCGCGAACCTGGACCCGCAGCGAACCCTTCAACAATGGCCTGGTCTTCGCCCGTACCCCGGCCCTGGCCCTGGACCGCGCGGGGCGGGCGACGGTGGCCTGGCTTCAGGGCGACGTGCTGGCAAGCGACGTGTTCGTCAAACGCTGGACCGGCACCCGTTGGGAGGCCCTCGGAGCCAGCCTCAACCGCCGCCCGCGCACCTACGTGGCCTCCACCCGGTTGGCCCTGGACGTGCAGGAGCGCCCGGTCGTCGCCTGGCTGGAGGACGCAGGCGGCGAGGACGCCCTGTATGTCTCGCGCTGGACCGGGCAGGGCTGGCAGGCCCTGGGCGGGCGGCTGGGCACCCGCGCGGCCTCAGCCCCGGCGTTGGCGCTGGACCGGGCGGGGCGGCCCCTCGTCGCCTGGGTGGAGGAAGGGGGCGGGGTGGGACAGGTCTTCGCCGCGCACTGGACTGGGCGGGACTGGCAGGTGCGCGGGCCGCTGAACCGCGACCCCCGGCGGGACGCCCGCTCGCCCTCGCTGGCGGTGAACGCTGTGGGCGCGGCGGTGCTCGCTTGGCGGGAGGCTGTGGGCGGGGTCTACCGGGTGCAACTGGAGCGGTTGGGGTTGTGAGGGGGGCTTTGCGGGGTCGGCGCAACAAACCCAGCCCACCCCACCCGCCTACACTTTGGGCATGACCTCCCGCCAGAGCCTCGTCGGTCAGCCCGCACCCGACTTCACGCTGCCCTCCACCTCCGGCGACTCCGTGACCCTCAGCTCCTACCGGGGACATCAGCATGTCGTGCTGGTCTTCTATCCCCTCGACTTCAGCCCGGTGTGCTCCATGCAACTGCCCGAGTATTCCGGGCGGCAGGACGACTTCGCGGAAGCGGGGGCGGTCGTGCTGGGCGTCAACCGCGACAGCGTGTATACCCACAAGGCCTGGGCCGCCGAGTACGGCATCGAGGTGCCGCTGCTGGCCGACCTCAACCTGGGTGTGGCCCGGCAGTACGGCGTGGCGATCGACGAGCGTGGGGTCACGGGGCGGGCCGTGTTCCTGATTGACAAGGAGGGCGTGGTGCGCTTCGAGCATGTGGAGGCGTCGACCGGGGACTACACGGTGCGGCCGGAAGTGGTGCTCGCCCGCATCCGCGAACTGGGCTGAGCCGCCTGCCCGCTGCGCCACCCGGCGGATGCGGCGGAAAACCTGCGGTCCTAGCCTGACGGGGTGCTGCTCCTGCCCGAACCGCTCACCTATGACGCCTTTGTGGCTCTCCACGCGCAGCCCCTGGACCCCTGGCGGGCGGCGCTGGAGGAGATCCGTGAGCGTCACGGGCTCCCGGCGGGCAACTTCACCCGCTTCCGGCTGGGCAAGAATGCGGTGTTCGGCCTCGGGGACGTGGTCGTCAAGTTGGTGCCGCCCTTCTGGGCTGGGGACGCGCGGCGGGAGGCGGCGGCTCTACGGGCCGTGGGGGGCCTCCTCCCGCTGAAGACCCCCGACTTGGTGGCAGGCGGCACGCTGGGGGAGTGGAACTATCTGGTAACCGCCCGCCTCCCCGGCCAACCCCTGCGGAAGGTCTGGGCCGCGCTGGGCGAGCCTGAGCAGGTGCGGCTGGCCGCGCGGCAGGCCGAACTGCTGCGGGCTGTGCAGGGCCTCGCGTCCCCCACCGACCTGCACTTTGACTGGGCCGGGCTCCTGCTGGATCAGGGCCTGGAGCTGCCTCGCGAGTTGCAGGCCCCGCCCGCCCTCGCCCGCCGTGCCGAAGCCCTCTTGCAAGACGTGGTGCGAAATGGTCCCGGATTCGCGCGTCCCCCCGCATTCCTGCACGGCGACCTCAACTTCCTGAACCTGCTGGCGGATGAGCGGGGCGGACACGTCACCCTGACGGCCCTGATCGACTGGAGCGACGCGCGGACAGGTCCCCCTGCCCATGACCTGATTTCTCCCGCCGTCAACCAGTTTCGCCGCTGGCCTGCCGCGCGGCGGGCGTGGAGCGCGGCGCTGAACCTCACGCCGGAGGATGTGCGCGAGGCCACGGCGCGGGCGCTGCTGTACTATCCCGGCGAGTGGACCGGCATTCTCGGTGATCTGGGTTTCCTGGAGGCCGACGACTGGGACGAGGTGGGCGCGGCCCTGTTTGGCGTCTCCTGACACGGCCAGCCTCCCACTGCGCCACACGGCGGATGCCCCTGGCCCCCGGCCCGCACTAGCCTGGGGGAATGCCGGACGTGCCCCCCTCTCCTCCTTCCTCCCCCTTACGCGGCGGGTCGCTCGCCGTGCTGCGGGGCTACCTGGGGCCGCTGAAATGGCAGGTGGCGGGCCTCGCGGCACTGCTGCTCTCCGCGACGGGCCTGAGCCTCACGCTGCCGCAACTGCTCGCCCGCTTCGTGGACACGGTGCGGCTGGGGGCGGGGGCCGACGTGGGGCGGCTGGTGCAGCTCGCGGGCTTTTACCTCGCGCTGGCGGTGGGGGTGCAACTGCTCAACGCCGGGGCCACCTACCTGGGGGCGCGGGTGGGCTGGACCGCCACCAACCGGCTGCGGGTGGACCTGCTGCGGCACATGCTCTCGCTGGACATGCGCGAGCACAAGGAACGCACCCCCGGCGAGATGATCGAGCGCATCGACGGGGACGTGACCGCCCTGAGCAACTTCTTCTCGCAGTTCGCGGTGCGGGTGTTTGGGGCGGCGCTGCTGCTGACGGGCGCGGTCGTGATGTTCTACCTGACCGACTGGCGGGTGGGGCTGGGCGTGACCGCCTTCGTGCTGGTCACCCTCGTCGCCATGAACCGGGTCCGCAAGCTGGGTGTGGAACCCACCCGGCTGGAGCGCGAGGGCAGCGCCCGGCTCTTCGGGTTCGTGGAAGAACGCCTCGCCGGGCTGGAGGACGTGCGCTCGCTGGGGGCGGGCGGACACCACCTGCGCGGCTTCCTGCGGGTGCAGGGCGACTTCTTCCGGCGGGCCACCTACTCGTGGCAGCGCCGCAGCGTGGTGTGGTGGCTGAGCATGGTGCTGTTCGCGGTGGGGTACGTGGGCATCCTCGCGTCCGCTATCGGCCTCTACGCGGCGGGCGCGATCACGCTGGGCACCGCCTTCCTGATGTACCAGTACATGAGCATGGTGGAAGAACCCATCGACCAGCTCACCCAGCAGCTTCAGGACCTCCAGAAGGCCGGGGCCAGCCTGGGCCGCATCTCCGAACTGCTCGCGCTGCGCTCGGGGCTGCCGGAGGGGGACCGCGAGTTGCCGGACGGCCCGCTGGACCTGCGCTTCGAGGACGTGACGTTCCGCTACGACCCGGAGGACCCTACGGCTCCCGCCGTCTTGCAAGACGTGTCCTTCCACCTCCCCGCCGGGCAGACGCTGGGACTGCTGGGCCGCACCGGCAGCGGCAAGACCACGCTGACCCGGCTGGTCTCGCGCCTCTACGACCCCAGCGAGGGACAGGTACGGTTGGGCGGGGTGGGCACCCGCGACGTGCGGCTGTCTAGCCTGCGCTCGCGCATCGCCGTTGTCACCCAGGACGTGCAACTGTTCCAGGCCAGCGTGCGCGACAACCTGACCTTCTTTGACCCCGCCCTGCCCGACGAGGCGGTGGAAGCCGCGCTGCACGAGGTCGGCCTGGGAGACTGGCTGGCGCGGCTGCACGAGGGCGTGCGGACGCCGCTGCCCACCGGCAGCCTCAGCGCGGGGCAGGCGCAACTGCTCGCCTTCGCGCGGGTGATGCTGCGTGACCCCGCCGTGATCATCCTCGACGAACCCAGCAGCCGCCTCGACCCCGCGACCGAAGCGCAGCTCACCCGCGCCATGACCCGGCTGCTCTCAGGGCGCACCGCCATCGTGATCGCCCACCGCCTCGACACGGTGGCCCGCGCCGACCGGATTCTGGTGCTGGACGCAGGCCGGGTCGTGGAGGACGGCGCCCGCGTGGTCCTCGCCGCCGACGGGCAAAGCCACTACGCGGCGCTGCTGCGGGCCGGAACGCTGGCGGAGGACGGGGGGGTGCTGGCGTGAGGGCAGTGAACCGGCCAGAGCTTCCGCCTTCTGCCTCCACACGCCGCCAGCGACACGCCACGCGCCCTTCCCGGAGCCTCCCATGACCCCCAGCACGCCCGCCGTCACCCCTCCCTCCCGCACCCTCGCGCTCTCGCGGCGGCTCTTTGCGTACCGGCCCGGTCTGTTCGCCTTCAACGTGGGCATGTGGGCGGTGGTGTACATGGCCCCGGCGCTGCTCACGGTGGCGGTGAGCAATCTCTTCGGGCGGCTGGAGGACGCCGACCGGCTGCGGCTGGCGGGGGACCCCATCACGGTGCCCATTGCCGCCGCGTGGGTCGCGCTGGGGTGGTTCGCCCTGGTGCGGCTGAGCCGCTTCGGGCTGTTCTACGGGGCCTTCCGGGGGCTGATCGAGCTGCTGTACACGCTGGACGCGCTGATGCGGCGCAATCTGCTGAACTACCTCCTGACCGCGCAGGGCTCGCGCCGACTCCCCGATACCCCCGCCGAGGCGGTCAGCCGCTTCCGCGACGACGTGGACGACGTGGCCGCCTACACCGAGGTGTGGGTGGACAGCCTGGGCATCGCCCTGTACTGCGTGCTGGCGGTCGTGCTGATGGCGCGGGTGGACCCGGTGATCACCGCGCTGGTCTGCACACCGCTTGTGCTGATGATCGTGTTCGTCGGCCGCCTCTCGCCCCGCATCCGGGCCTACCGCCGCCGCATGCGCGAGGCGACCGCCCGCGTGACCGATTTTATCGGGGAGACGTTCGGGGCCGTCTCGGCGGTCAAACTCGCCGCCCGCGAGGAACCCATGATCGCCCACTTCGCCCGGCTGGGCGAGACGCGGCGGCACTCGGCCCTGCGCGACGTGCTGCTCACCGAGCTGATCCGGGGCGTGAACGTCAACATGGTCAACCTTGCGGTGGGGCTGGTGCTGCTGCTGGGGGCCAACCAGGTGCGCGGGGGTGGGATGCGGGTCGAAGACTTCGTCCTGTTCATTGGCCTGCTGCCGCGCCTGACCGGGAGCATGGGCTTTTTCGGGGACGCCATCGCCCGGCACCGCCGCACCGGGGTGAGTTACGACCGCATGACCCGGCTCCTGCAAGACGCGCCCCAGGACACCCTCGTGGATCACCACCCCGTCTACCTGCGGGAGGAGCCGCCCGTGCAGGGCCAGCCCGCATCTGCCCTCCCGCTGGAGGAACTGCGGGTCGAGGGCCTCACCGCCCACCACCCCGACGGCACGGGGGTCACCGACGTGAGCTTCACCCTGCGCCGGGGCGAGTTCGTGGTCGTCACCGGGCGCATCGGCAGCGGCAAAACCACCCTGCTGCGGGCGCTGCTGGGGCTGATGCCTGCGGACGGTGGGCGCGTCCTCTGGAACGGGGAGGAGGTTGCGGACCCTGCCACCTTCTTCGTGCCGCCGCGCAGCGCGTACACCGGGCAGCTTCCCAACCTCTTTTCCGACACGCTGCGCGAGAACGTGCTGACCGGCAGTGACCCCGAGCGCCTGAACCGCGCCGTGCGGCTGGCCGTACTGGAACCCGACCTCGCGCAGCTTCCGCACGGGCTGGACACCCAGGTCGGGGCACGCGGCGTCAAGCTCTCCGGCGGGCAGATGCAGCGGGCAGCGGTGGCCCGGATGCTCGCGGCGCCCGCCGATCTGCTCGTCTTCGACGACGTGTCCAGTGCGCTGGACGCCCGCACCGAAGCCGAGCTGTGGGACGGCCTCTTCCGCGAGACGGATGCGACGTGTCTGGTCGTCTCGCACCGCCGCGCGGCCCTGACGCGGGCCGACCGCATCCTGCTGCTGGAGCACGGCCGCCTGACGGATGAGGGGACGCTGGAAGACCTGCTCCCGCGCAGCCCCGAGATGCGGGCGCTGTGGGCGGAGGAGGGGCTGGAGGGGTGACCCTCAGCAGACTGAGCTTACGGTGGGTTCCCAGCAGCGTGGGCGAGGGGAAAGAGGTCGAGGTTCTGATTGACGGCGTGAACCTGCTAGACCTCGCCCGTGCCTGGGAGACCACCCACACGCCGGAGCCGGGGCTGGCGGGTGGGTATGTAGGCGTTCAGCACTGGGAGGCTGATTTTCTGCAACACGGGTTCGCTCTGGAACCAGTCAGGGTCAATCTCTTGGAATGCGGGTGTGGAGTCTGGGGCTGCTGGCCCCTCCAGGCTCAGGTGACCCGTGAGGGCGAACGCGTCATCTGGAGCGAATTTGTCCAACCGCACCGCCGCGCTTCGTGGTCCTATGACGGCTTCGGCCCGTTCGTCTTCAGCGCCGAGCAGTACGAGGCTCAGGTGAGGGGTCCTCTGAAAGTTGTCCAGGGTGAATCCGCTGGACCCCAGTGACAAGGGCCGCCCATTCCGGCGGCTCTTCCCGTTCTCTACCCCTCCCGCTGCCCCGTCACCCAGTACCTGACCCGCTCGGCCACGTTCTCCATATGGTCCCCCACCCGCTCCAGGCTGCGGCCCACCCGCATCAGGGTCAGCGCCTTGGAGATGTGGCGGGGGTCTTCGAGCATGTAGGTCACGAGTTCGCGCTGGGTCTGCTCGTACAACTCGTCCACCTCGTCGTCCATTCGCAGGGTGGCCTCGGCGCGGGACACGTCTCGGTCGGCAATCGCGGTGCGGAGGTTCTGGCTCATCTCCGAGAGGCGCTCCAGCATCCGCGCGAGGTTCACGTAGCGTTTCAGGGCAGGCTGCTGCGCGAGTTCGGCGCCGTCCTGGGCCACGTGCACGGCGTAGTCGCCCATGCGCTCGATGTCGCTGAGGCTCTTGAGAATCAGCGCCACCAGCCGCAGGTCCCGCGCGACAGGTTGATGCAAGGCGATGATCCGCAGGCACTCGGCCTCGATCTGCGCCTCCATCGCGTCCACCTCGCGGTCGATGGCGCGGACCTCCTCCAGCCGCTCGGGGCGGGCATGCAGCAGCACCTCGCCCGCGATGGGCAGCATTCGCTCGACGGTGCCCAGCATGTTCAGGGCGCTGTTCAGGACGCTACGGAGGTCGGTGTCGAGGGCTTCACGCATGGGGACTCCTTGGGGTGGCTGGGGTAAGGGACGCGGCGGGAGGGGGCGGCCTACAGGTCACGGTGCCCCCCGCCCGGCAGGGTGAAACAGAAGGCGTTGCGCTCGCCCCGGCGCTCGGCCCAGACCTGCCCGCCCCAGCCCTCCACGATGGACCGGACGATATACAGGCCCATGCCGCTGCCCTGCCCGCCCACGCTGGGGCCACGGGTATGGGCGCGGAAGAGGCTGCCCGTCTCCCCCAGCGGGGCGCCGTGGTCGAGCACCGCGACCTCCACCCAGGCCCCGCGCGGCGCGGTGACGACCTCCACCGCCGAGGCGGGCGGGCCATAGCGCAGCGCGTTCTCGACGAGGTTGAGCAGCACCTGCAACAGCTTGTCGGGGTCGGCGCGGACGAGGTGGTCGTCGCCGAAGGTCAGCGTGGCCCCCCGCGCCGTGACCTCGGAGGCCAGCAGCCGCCCGGCCCGCGCGAAGGCTTCTGCCAGCGGCAGGGTGCGGGCACGGGTGGGCCGGAAGCCCACGGCGAGATCCTCGACGAGCCGTCCGAGGCGCTCGACCTCCTGCAAGCCCTGGCCGACGAACTTGCGGGCCAGCTCGGGGGGCAGGTCGTATTCCAGCGCCTCCAGCACCCCGCGCAGCCCAGCGACGGGCGTGCGGAATTCGTGCGAGAGCACCGCCGCCGCCTCGCGCAGCTCGGCCTCGCGGCGGCGGTGCTCGGTCACGTCCTCCACGATCAGCGCTCCGGGTTCCTCAGGCCCCGCGCGGGTCGCGGTGCAGCGCAGGGTGCGGCCCGCCATCTCGAGTTCCAGTTCGCCGCCACGCTCGGCGAGCGCCTCCAGGGTGTGGCGGCGCACGACCTCCAGCAGCGGGCGCCCGGCGGCCCGTTCCTGCGGCACCCCCCACAGCCGGGCGGCGGCGGCGTTCACCCGCAGGACGGTGGGAGCGCCGCCCGCCGACTCGAACAGCAGCACCGCCTGCCCCAGCGCGTCCATCCAGGCGTCGGGGCGGGGGGTGGCGGCGGTCTCCGTCATGCCTCCCCCATCCAGGGGCGCATCCGGTAGCCCTTGCCGCGCACCGTTTCCAGGAAGCGGGGCCGGGCGGGGTCATCCCCCAGGTGCGCCCGGAGCTGGGTTACATGCTGGTCCACCGTGCGCTCGCCGCCCAGAAAGTCCGGCCCCCACACCCGGTCGAGCAGTTCGGCCCGCGAGTACACCCGCCCGGTGTGCGCGGCGAGAAAGGCCAGCAGATCGAACTCGCGCCGGGTCAGCGGCAGGCCCCGGCCCGACAGCCGCGCGTCGGCGGCCCCCAGGTCGAGGACAAGGGGGCCGTGGGAAAGTTGGGGAGGCACGTCGGGCAGCGAGCGCCGCAGCAGCGCCCGCACCCGCGCCACGAGCTCCGCCGCCGAGAAGGGCTTGGTGAGGTAGTCGTCCGCCCCCGACTCCAGCCCCTCGACCCGCTCGGCCTCGGCGGCACGGGCGGTCAGCATCAGCACCGGGAGGCGGCGCAGCGCAGGGTCCGAGCGCAGCCGCCGCAGGAAGGTCAGGCCGCTCTCGCCGGGCAGCATCCAGTCGAGCACCAACGCGTCGGCGCCCGCCAGCGCCTCCTGCGCCGCCGGAACCGTCTCGAAAGCGCTGACCCGGAATCCGGCCCGCTCCAGATGAAAGCGCACCACGTCGCGCACGGTGCCCTCGTCCTCAATCACGACCACGTGGCTCATCGGTCCTCATTCTGGGGGCGGGAGGGTCAGGGGCGTGTCAGGCGGGGGGGACGGCCCGGCCGGGGAAGTCAGGTCAGGGTGGTCAGGCCGTCGTGCCCGTGCGCCCCGCCCCGTCCCCGGGGCCGTCTGCCTCTGGGAAGTTCAGCACGCGGGCGTCGCTCCACAGGCCCTCGAGGTCGTAGTACTCGCGGGCGTCCTTGGTCATGATATGCACCACGACCGAGCCGCCAAAGGCCAGCAGCAGCCAGCGCTCGCTGGGGCCTTCCACGCTGGGGCGCGGCAGCCCGGCGGCCTGTGCCTTCTCGCGGATGTTCTCCTGCACGGCGTTGAGCTGCAGACCAGCGGTGGCGGTGCAGATCACGAAGTATTCGAGGGTGCTGCTGACCTCGGTGAGGTCGAGTACGACCACGTCCTCGGCGCGGCGCTCGCGGGCCGCGTCCACGATGGCGCGGAGTTGCTGGTGCAGTTCGGTGTCGTTCTGGGGTTGGGTCATGGGGTCTCCGTGGGGGGTGGGGAAGGGTCGGGGGAAGGCGGCAGGGCGCTGAGGGCCGCGAGGCTCTGCCGGGCGTCCGCACCCAGCAGGATACCCACCTCGCCCGCGGCCACGGGAAACCGCTCGCCCTGAAGCCGGGGCAGCCCTAGAGCGTCGGCGAGTTGCGAGGCCGCCGCCACGTCCGGCCCGGTGACGACCTGACTCGCCTCGCGGCTGGCAGGCACCGTCTGGGCGCTTACCCGCGCGTAGCCCAGCGTCCGCAGCGCTGCTGCCAGCCGCGAGGCGAGGTCCGCGCCGCTCGCGTCCCGGATGCGGACCGTCACGTCTGCGAGGTCGCCGGGGGTGGCCGCCGCCGGACCCGCCGCCGCCTCGCCCCCGCTGCCCCAGACCCGCGCGAGCGCTTCTGGGTTCACCGCGAGGTTGGAGGTTCCCGGAATCGGCGTGGTGGGCAGGGTGGCGAACCTCAGCCGCAGCTCGGGCAGTTCGGGCAGCAGCGTGGTGAGGAGGGCGGGGTCAGCGTCCGTCTCCACCCCGTTGCCGACCCCACCCAGGATGGTGGGGAGCGCGGTCAGCCCCTGCGCGGAGGTCAGGCGCGAGGCGAGCTGGGTCAGCGCCTGCTTCTGGTGGTCGATGCGGCCGTAATCGTCCCCCACGCCTTTACGCACGCGCAGGTACAGCACCGCCTGCTCGCCCGTCAGGTGGTGGGGGCCGGGGGGCAGGCGCAGGTCCACGCCCGCCGCCCGGTCCACCCACTCGATGCCGCCCTCCGGCACGGTCACGTCCAGCCCGCCCAGCGCGTCGATCACGCGGGCCACGTAGTCGGTCCGCACGATGACGTGGGCGTCGATGCTCTCCCCGGTGATCGTCTCCACCGCCTGCACCAGCGCCGCCGGACCCCCCGCCCAGTAGCGGCCGTTGACCTTCTGCTCGGCCCAGCGCAGCTCCGGGTTGAAGGGGCCGACGTTGGTATCGCGGGGAATGTTCAGCACGTTGACCGCCGAGCCGTCCACCTTGACCAGCATCAGGGTGTCGGTGTTGGGGGGTTGCAGCAGGCCGGTGCGCTGGTCCTGGTCCGCGCAGGGGGTGCGGACGGCGCAGTACACGATGTCGCGCCCAGCGACGAGCAGCGTGAACTGCGGCACGCCCCCCGCCCCGGCCGCCGAGGCGTTCCCCGAGCTGTTCAGCACCGCGAGGCCGCCCAGCGACAGCGCCGCCAGCGTCAGCCCGCCGAGCTGCAGCGCCCGCACGCCGCGCCGGGAGTGGGAGGCGGCCGCTGAGGCCGGGGCCGCGAAGTCGAACTGAAAGCTGCCCGGCACGCCGGGTCCGGCGGGAGACTCGGTCATGAGACGCCGGGCAGGTCACAGGCGGGAGAGCGCACCTCCGGCAGCGCGTAGTAGGCCCGCAGGGTGCGCGGATGCACCTGAATGCCCCGGCCCTGGAGGTAGGTCACCTTGGACACGATGGCCTGCCCCAGCGCCGCTCCCAGGTCGCACAGGGCGAGTTCGCGAATGTCGGCATTCACGCCCCGGCCCGGTTCGGACACGTCGGCGATATACACGCAGGCGGCGACCGCATTGCCCCCGCGCGGCCCGGTCGTGTGGTCCTCCACGGCCTCCAGCACCACCGGGTCGGGGTAGCCCCAGCGCTCCAGCAGGGTGCGGGCCGCCCGCCCGTGCAGGGCGAGGGGATGGCCGACATCGATGGCGCATTCGGGGGGCGCGAGGCGCAGCAGTTCGGCGTCGGGTAGGTCGCGGGCGATGTCGTGCAGCAGCCCGGCAGCGTAGGCCCGCGCCTCGTCCAGCCCGTTGGCGCAGGCGATCTGGCAGGCGAGTTCGGCCACCCGCAGCACATGCTCGTAGCGCCGAGGCCGCACCATCAGGCGTACCCGCTCATCCCAGCCCGCCAGTTCGGCGAGGGGATGCCGGGGAAACTTCAGCTCCGCGATCATAGGGCCGCGTGGGTCAGACGCCACACCATGGGCGGAGTATACGCCCCCCACCCCGGCGATGTGGAAGAGAGGTCGCGGTCGCTTCTGCATCTTTATCCACTCGGACGTCATGGCGCGTCGCCTTCCCCGGCGGGCGGCGCCGCCGCCTGCACGGTGAGGCGCACCCGGATCTCCTCCAGCGCCTGTGCCCCGGCGGGCAGCCGCAGGGTGACGGGGGCCGTATAGCTGCCCACCCGGTAGGGGACTTCGCCCTCTATCTCCCGCAGCCGGGCCAGCAGGGCCGGGTCGGCGACCACCCGCACCCCGCTGGGCTGCACGCTCAGGGCCGTGACCCGCAGGCCGGGCGGGGGGTCCTCCAGCACGACAGGAAGGGTCTTGACGGGCACCTCGCCGCTGTCCACCCGCCGCACGGTGACGGTCGCGGGGGTCAGGGTGAGGCCCGCGACGGGTTCGCCCCGCCCGCCCAGGGCGATCAGCGGCGCCTCGCGCGTCTCGCCCGGCCCCAGCGACACGGGCGCGTTGACCACCCGCGCCACGGTGGCGACCACCCGGCCCGGTCCGCTGACGGTGGCCTGCGCGGGGGCCACCTCGTAGCGCGGAAGGCTGTTCTCGGGAGGGTTCGCCACGCTAAGGGTGACCTCCAGCGTGCGGGTGACCAGCGCGTCCACGAAACCCTGCACCCGCTCGGGCACCTGCCGCTGAAGGATGGTCCCTGTGGGCGCCTGCACCGTGACCGGGCGGGTGAAGCTGCCCTCCGGCACCCCGGTCACGTCCACCACCGCCTCGATGCTGTCGCCGCGCAGCTCGCGCAGCCGCTCGGGCCGCCCGGTCAGGTACACCCGCACGGTGGGCGGGTTGAGGTCGCGCACCGCCCGCTCGCCCGCCCCGCGCTCGGCGGTGGTGTCGCTGACGGTCACGGGCACGTCGTAGCCCTGCTCCACGTTGGCGCGGCGGTCGGTGGTCGCCACGAACCACAGGGTCAGGGCCACCCCCAGCGCGAGCAGCTTGGGCAGGAGGTTATGCAGGAAGCGCCGCCACAGCCGCAGCGGGGTCCAGCGGCGCTCCGGCCCGGTCACCCCGGCCCTCCGCTCTCGCCCCCGGAGGAGCGGCCCGCCGGGGTGGGCTCCGGCGGCTCGGAACGGCGGGCGAAGGGCAGGTCCCCCAGCACCGGCCGGTCATACAGCAGCGCCCGCAACTGCTCGCGCAACTCGGTGCCGTTGAGGTCCGGCCCCAGCCGCCCCGCGAGCGCGATCCGCATGCTGCCGCGCTCCTCGCTGGCGACCAGCACGACGGCGTCGGTGACCTCGGAGAGCCCGATGGCCGCCCGGTGCCGGGTCCCGTAGCGGCGGTAGGTGCCGTCACTGGACTGGAGGGGAAAGAGGCACCCCGCCGCCACCACCCGCGACCCCTGCACGATCACGCCGCCGTCGTGCAGGGGCGCGTTGCGGGCAAAGAGCGCCTCCAAAAAGGGCACGCTGATCACCGCGTCAATCTGCACCCCGGTCGCGGCATATTCCCCCAGCGGCGTGCGGCGCTCGATGGCGATCAAGGCCCCCGTCTTGCGCTCGGCCAGCCGCTCCAGCGCCCGCGCGAGGTCTTGCAGCGCGGCCCCGCTCGGCCCCGTCTCGCGCCCACGCGGGCGGCCCACCCGCTCCAGCGCGGCCCGCAGCTCCGGCTGAAAGAGGACCACCAGCGCGAAAAGACCCACCGTCCCCGCCCGTCCCAGGATGTAGCTCAGCGTGGTCAGGCCCAACAGCTCGGCCGCCGCCCACACCCCCGCGAAGACCACGATGCCGCGCAGCACGTTCACCGCGCGGGTGCCCACCACCAGCAGGTAGCCCTGATACACCAGAAAGGCCACCAGCAGCACGTCCAGCACGTCCCGCAGGCTCACCGAGCCGGGAATCAGGGACATGGGCGGCGCTCCACCGGGCCGCCCCGCACAGGGGCCTGCGGCACGCCGCCCACTATACGCGGGGGGGGAGGCCGGGCGCCGCCCCGCTACACTGCCGTATGGAACTGCGTTTTCTGGGCCACAGCACCTTCCTGCTCTCGCACGGGGGGCACCGCATCCTGATCGACCCCTTCCTCGCGGGCAATCCGCAGTGCCCGGTCAGCCTGGAAGAAGCGCTGGGCTGGAACCTCAGCGCCGTGCTGATCAGTCACGCGCACGGCGACCACTGGGGCAACGCGCTGGACTTCGGCCGGGCCGGGGTGCCGGTCATCGGGACGGCCGAGATCGGCGGATACGCGGCGGCGCACGGGGCCACGAATGCCATCGGTGCGAACATCGGCGGCACCGTGCGCGGCGAGTGGGGGAGTGTCTATTTCACGCCCGCATGGCACTCCTCGTCCTTTCCCGACGGCACCTACGGCGGCATGCCCACCGGATTGGTCGTGGAGATGGACGGGAAGCGCGTCTACCACGCGGGCGACACCAGCGTCTTTTCCGACATGCGCCTGATCGGGGACCGGGGGCTGGACGCCGCCCTGCTGCCCATCGGCGACCACTACACCATGGGGCCGCAGGAAGCCGGGCGCACCCTGGAGCTGCTGCGCCCGCGCGTGGCCGTGCCCATGCACTACGGCACCTTCCCGCCGCTGACCGGCGACCCGCAGGTCTTCGCGGCGGCGGGGCAGGCGCAGGGGGTGGAGGTGCGGGTGCTGAAGCCGGGGGAGACGACAGAGCTGTAAGCGCTCCGCTCTCCGCAATCAGCCTGGGCCTATTCCGCTGACGGCTGAAAGCGGAGGGCGGACCGCTCCTACGCCATCCCCTGAAACTGCACCTCCACCCCCTGCCCGTCCGCCGCTTGCCGCGCCTGGGCCAGTGCGGAGTGCGCGGCGGGCAGCAGCGCCCGCTCGGGCCGTTGCCACAGGGCCTGGGCGACCTTGCTGGCCCGGCGCACCAGCAGATGCTCGCCGGGCCGCGCCAGGGTGATCGCCGCGAGCAGGGCCTGGGCACTGGGCGGCACATCCGAGAGGGGGTCCAGCGGCACGTGGGCTGTCACCCGCTCGCCGGGCCGCCGCAGGCTCACGCGGGCTTCCGGGACGGCGGGGCGCTGCTCAATCAGGACTTCCGCCTGCGGCCCCTCCAGCGCGGGCACGCTCAGCCCCCGGCGGGCGGCATTGGCGAGGTCGTGCGCCGAGAGCATGTGCCGCCGGGTGCGCGGGGTGTACCCCACCCGCAGCGCGATGCCCCGCGCCTCCGCCTCGTCGATGACTTCCCGCGCGAGGTCCGCGAGCAGCCACGGCCCCCGCCCCCGGCCCACCGAGGCGATCACGGCCTCGTTGTCGGTGTGCACGCTCAGCCCCTCGCCGGGGGGCGCGTGCCGCACGGCTTCGAGGACCGCCCGCAGCTCGGCGGCGTTGTTGTCGGGGGCCGCCATCTGGCCCTGG
The DNA here is from genome assembly GCF_024171495.1 of Deinococcus sp. HSC-46F16. NCBI lineage: Bacteria > Thermotogati > Deinococcota > Deinococci > Deinococcales > Deinococcaceae > Deinococcus > Deinococcus sp. HSC-46F16. Next base: position 44,448 of record NZ_JALJZW010000005.1, on the reverse strand, counting down.
TAGCCCACCGGGAGGGTCCCCGGCGTCAGCAGAATCAGCCCCCAGCCGCCCACGCCGTGCCCGCCCTGCGTCTCGTGCCAGCTCGCGTCCACGTAGGCGTGGTTCATGTCAGCTCCCATCATGCCTGCCTGGAGTGACCCACAATGCGATACTCGCCGCATGGATGTCCTGGCCCTCTACCGCGAGGCGGGCGCGTACCACGAGGGGCATTTCCTGCTCGCCTCGGGCCGCCACTCGCCCAAGTTCCTGCAATCCACCACCGTGCTGCAATACCCGCACCTCACCGGGCAAATCGGGCAGGCCCTCGCCCAGAAGGTGCAGGAGGCCGGGCTGTCCCCCCGCCTCGTCGTCGGCCCCGCGATGGGCGGCGTGGTCCTCGCCTACGAGGTGAGCCGCCACCTGCCCGGCACCCGCGCGATCTTCGCGGAAAAGGACGGCCAGGGCGGGATGAAGGTCCGCGAGGCGTTCCGCATTGACCCGGGCGAACCCTTCATCGCCGTGGAGGACGTGCTGACGACCGGGGGCAGCGTGTTGAAGGCCGTTCGCGCGGTAGAAGCCCTCGGCGGGCGGTGCGTGGCCGTCGCCTGCATCGTGGACCGCCGGGCAGAGGAGGGGCCGCTCGCCGGGTACCCGCTCGTTTCCCTTACCCGCCTGACCTTCGACACCTACGCCCCGGACGAGGTGCCGGAGTGGTTGGCGCAGGTGCCGCTCCGGGAGATTTAACCGCTCCAAGCGCTCCGGAACTCCTTGGCGGGGGCGTCGGCCCAGCTCACGGCGTCCCCGCCCTGCCGCACAAGAAATCGGCGCACCAGCTCGTAACCGAGGGCGTACCCGGCCCAGCGGGGCAAGCTTTCCGCCTCCGAGCCGTAGAACCAGGCGGGGTGGCCGTAGTCGGGAGAATCCAGTAGAGGTTGTGCCCGGTCCCAGAGGGCGTCCAGATCGGCCGAAATGACAGCGTAGGGCGGCGGCCCGCCCCGTTCCCCAGCCTCGTACTGCTGGGCCAGTCCCTCCGAGACGAGCGCTTTCAGCAGCGTCTGCCCATACCCCGGCCCCCGCCAGCGCCGCGCGTGGTGCAGTTCGTGGGCGAGGGTAGCGGGCAGCTCGGTGCGCCAGCCGCCCGCGAAGTTCGGATTGTCGGGAGTCAGCGTGATGTCGATGTAATGCGGCAGGGGAGCGTACCCCAGCACCCCCGTCTCTGGCAGGGTCCACGGCGCGACCCGCACGGCCACATCCACCCCGTCCAGGTCCAGCCGCGCCGCATGCCGGGCGAGGGCGGCCTCGGCCACCGCCCGCACTTCATCGGCCAACGGCGGGGAGAGCAGCCCGCCCGCATTCATCAGGTGCAGCACGTTCGCCATACCTGACCCTATCCGCCCCTCCCCGGCCCATGCGTCCGCCAACTGGCCGAACCCGGTAGACGAAAGCGGCCAACCCCGCTGGGGGCTGACCGCTGACGGCGAAGGGCTGAGAAGAGACGCGGGGCGGCCCGCGTCTCCTGTGCCTACTCGCTCTGCTCGCCCCTGACGGGTGGCATTAGATCTCCAGCAGCATCCGCGCCGGATCTTCGAGGATGTTCTTGATCGTCACCAGGAACTGCACCGCTTCCTTGCCGTCGATGATGCGGTGGTCGTAGCTCAGCGCCACGTACATCATCGGGGCGATCACGACCTGCCCGTTCTGGGCGATGGGCCGCTCGATGATGTTGTGCATGCCCAGAATCGCGCTCTGGGGCGCGTTGATGATCGGGGTGCTCATCATGGAGCCGAAGGTGCCGCCGTTCGTGATGGAAAAGGTGCCGCCCGACATGTCCTCCATCGTGAGCTTGCCGTTCCGCGCCTTGGTCGCGTATTCGGCAATCTGCTTCTCGATGGCCGCGAGGCTCATGCCGTCGGTGTCTCGCAGGATGGGCACCACCAGGCCACGGTCACTCGCGACCGCGATGCCGATGTCGTAATAGCCGTGGTAGATGATGTCCTTGCCGTCCACGCTGGCGTTGACGACCGGGAACTGCTTGAGGGCCTCGGTCGCCGCCCGCACGAAGAGGCTCATAAAGCCCAGCTTGACCCCGTGCTTGGCCACGAACTGGTCCTGATACTTCTTGCGCAGGTCCATCGCGGGCTTCATGTTGACCTCGTTGAAGGTCGTCAGCAGCGCGGCGGTGTTCTGCACGTCCTTGAGGCGCTCGGCGATACGGGCGCGGATGCGCGTCATGGGCACGCGCTGCTCGGGCCGGGCGCCCTGGGGGACGGGGGCACTCTCGGCGGCGGGCGGGCTGCTGGCCGCTGGCTGCCCGCCGCTGGTCCCCTCCGCCTCGCGCATGCTGGGGGGCTGCGCGGCGTCCTGCGGTCCCTGATAGGTCAGGCCGCCCTGGGCCGCGACCACCGCGTCCTCCTTGGTGATGTTGCCCTTCGGCCCGGTCGCGGGAATCTGCGCGGGGTCCAGGCCCTTTTCCGCCACGATCTTGCGAACGGCGGGGGAAAGGTCATCGCGGCGGGCGGGAGCCGTGCCTTGGCTGTCGGGCTGAACGGCCGTGCCGCCCGCGCTCGTCTCGCCCGCGACGGGGCCACTGGCCTGGTCCGCGCCCGGCGTGGCTACCGGAGTGCTCGCCGCCGGGGCGCTGCCCGCATCGCCGACGGTGCCCAGCACTTCTTCGCTGAGCACGGTGTCGCCTTCCTGCTTGGCGATGCCGGTCAGCACTCCGTCTTGCTGGGCGGTGACCTCCAGCACGACCTTGTCGGTCTCGATCTCGGCCAGCACCTCGCCGCGCTTGACGGCGTCGCCGGGCTTCTTGTGCCAGGTCAGGAGCGTGCCCTCGCTCACCGACTCGGAAAATACGGGAACCTTGATGTCGGCCATAACGTGCTCCTTTATACCCCCACGCGGGCGTGACTGGCCGGGTGACGGGCTTGGGCCTCCCCCAGAGGCAGCGAAAAGGGCCGGAGCACGTGGCCCCGACCCCGGCACAGGCGCGGCTCAGCCCTGCGCCTTGGCCTCCTCGGCGATCTCGATCTGCGCCTCGAAGTCCTCGCGGCTGACGCGCTCGCCCAGGGCGTCCGCGATCACGCGGGCCTGCTCCTGCGCGTGCACGCTGGCGTAGCCCACCGCCGTGCTCGCCGCACGGGGGCGGCTGGCGTAGGTGAGGGTCTGGCCGTCAGCCAGCGCCCGCTCCAGATCGTCACGGATCATCAGCCATGCCCCCTGGTTCTGGGGTTCTTCCTGCGCCCACACGACCGCCGCGCCGGGGTGCCGGGCGAGTTCGGCCGCGAGCGCCTCAGCGGGGAAGGGGTAAAGCTGCTCGAGCCGCACGAGCGCGGTGCCCGCGTAGCCTTCCTTGTCGGCGTCCCGCGCTTCCGTGAGTTCCCAGTGAAGCTTGCCGGAGGAGATGACCACCCGGCGGGCCTTCTCGACGGTGGGGTCCCCGATGACCTCGTGGAAGCGGCCGTCCGTGAGTTCGGACAGCGGGCTCATGGCGAGCTTGTTGCGCAGCAGGCTCTTGGGGGTCATCACGATCAGGGGCTTGCGGTAGGGCCGCAGCACCTGACGGCGCAGCAGGTGGAAGATCTGCGCGGCGCTGCTGGGCACCACGACCTGCATGTTCTTCTGGGCGCACAGTTGCAGGTACCGCTCCAGCCGGGCGCTGGAGTGCTCCGGCCCCGCGCCCTCGTAGCCGTGGGGCAGCAGCAGGGTCAGCCCGCTGAGGCGCTGCCACTTGCTCTCGCCCGCCGAGAGGAACTGGTCCACGACGGCCTGCGCCCCGTTCGCGAAGTCCCCGAACTGCGCTTCCCACGCGACGAGCGCCTTGGGTTCGGAGGTCGAGAAGCCGTACTCGTAGGCCATCACCGCCTCTTCGGAGAGGGTCGAGTCGATCACCTCCACCCGGCCCTGCTCGGGCGCGAGGTGCGCGAGGCCCAGGTATTCCCCCTCCAGCGGGTTCTGCGCGTTCTGGTCGTGCAGCACGGCGTGGCGGTGCACGAAGGTGCCGCGCCCCGAGTCCTGCCCGACGAGGCGCACCCCGTAGCCTTCCACCAGCAGCGAGGCGTAGGCCAGCATCTCGCCCATGCCCCAGTCCAGCGGTTGCTCGCCCCGGCTCATGGCGGCGCGGGCGTCGAGGACCCGCTTGACGCCCCGGTGCGGGGTAAAGCCGTCGGGCACCTGCGCGAGCTTCAGGCCCAGCTCGCGCAGCCGTTCTTCCGGCACGGCGGTCGCCGTCTCGTCCGTCCAGTGCGTGTCCGTGTAGCTCTTCCAGTCGGCGGCGAGGCGGCTCTGTTCCTGATTCTCCATTTCCTCGACCACTGCGCCCCCCGCGTCGAGCTGGTCGCGGTAGCGCTCGATCAGCGCGTCGGCCTCGCCCACTTGCAGCACGCCCGCCCCCTCCAGCGCCTGCGCGTACAGGGCGCGGGTGCCGGGGTGCGCCTTGATCTCGCGGTACATGATGGGCTGGGTCATGGTGGGGTCGTCGGCCTCGTTGTGGCCGTGGCGCCTAAACGAGATCAGGTCGATGAACACGTCCTTGCCGAAGGTCTGGCGGTACTCCAGCGCGAGGTCGCCCGCAAAAGCCACCGCCTCGGGGTCATCCCCGTTGACGTGCAGGACGGGCGCGTTGGCGATCTTGGCGACATCGGTGCAGTAGCGGCTGCTCCGGGTGTCGCGCGGGTCGGAGATCGTGAAGCCGATCTGGTTGTTGATGACGATGCGAACCGCCCCACCCGTCGTGAAGCCGCGCAGGCGCGAGAGGTTCAGCGTTTCCATGACCACGCCCTGCCCGCTCACGGCGGCGTCGCCGTGCACGGTGATGGGCAGCACGGCCCGGCGCTCGGTGTCGCCCCGGCGGTCCTGGCGGGCGCGGACACTGCCGTGCACGACGGGCGAGACGATCTCGAGGTGCGAGGGGTTAAAGGCCAGCGCGAGGTGCATCGGGCCGCCGGGGGTCCGCACGTCGCTGGAAAAGCCCATGTGGTACTTCACGTCGCCCGCGACATCGGGATCGTCGCTGAGGCGCTTCTTGCCCTCGAACTCCGCGAAGAGGTCCGAGGGCTTCTTGCCGAAGATGTTCACGAGGACGTTCAGGCGCCCTCGGTGCGCCATCCCGATCACGGTTTCCTTGACCCCGTGCTGGCCCGCCTGCTGAATCAGGCGGTCCATCAAGGGGATAAAGCTCTCGCTGCCCTCCAGCGAGAAGCGCTTCTGGCCCACGTACTTGACGTGCAGGTAGCGCTCCAGCCCCTCGGCGGCGTTGAGCTTGGTCATCAGGCGGCGGCGTTCCTCGGCGCTGTACTGGCCCCGGCCGCGCCCGGCCTCGATGCGCTCCTGAAACCACTGCCGCTCATTGGCCGGGAGGTAGTTGTACTCGAAGCCGATCGCCCCGCAGTACGTCTCCTGAAGCTGGGCGATCACGTCCCGGAGGGGTCCCTGGAACACGCCGTCGTGGACGGGCTCGTTCAGGTCGGCCTCGGACAGCCCGTAATATTCCGGCGTCAGCTCGGGCACGACCGGCAGGCCGCGCATCTTCAGCGGGTTCATCTTGGCGCTGATGTGGCCGTACACCCGGTAGGCGGTGATCATGGCCCCGGCGGCCTGCTGCGCCCCACTGACCCCCTGCGGGGCAGGCACGACGGCCCCGCCCCCGCCCCGGCGCTGGGTGCCGAGCTGGTAGAAGGCTTGCTGCACGGGCGAGTGCGCCGTCTCACGGGCGCCGCCCCGCACCTCGTCGAAGTAGTCCCGCCAGGCCGGGTCCACGCTTGCCGGGTCGGCCAGATACGCCTCGTACAGCCCCTCGATAAAGGCCGCGTTCGCGCCGGACATGATGGTCTGCGACTGCGTCATAACGCTCCCCAGCATACCCCTGCCCCGCCCCAGGCCCCGTGTGCCCCGGCTCCTTTAGCACCTCTGCCCCCACGGCGGTAACACCGGGTTTCTTCATGAGCAGGCGGGACCGGGTGCCTTAGGCTGCCTGTCATCTCCGACAGGTGTCTAGACGGGTATCAAGGAACACGCACGACCTAAGCAGGGTTGCCCAGGAACGCCGGACGCTCCGGCGGGGGTGCCGTGCCCAAGCCCGACGGAGGGACCACATGACCCGTTACCGTGATGACCGCTACGACGACCGCGATATGACCAGCGACGACCGCCGCATGCAGGGGGACCGTGACCAGCGTTATGGCCGCGATGACCGTTACGGACAGGACGATCAGCGCGGCATGATGGACGGTGGCTGGAGCCGCGACCAGGGCCGGGACGACGACCGCCGGGGCGAGCGTTACCTGTATGCCGACCGCTCGGGTATGGGCGGCGGGATGGGCCAGGGCCGCGGGATGGACGACGACCGTTTCAGCTCCGGCATGGGGCGCGGCCAGAGCATGGGCTCCGGCCAGGACCGGTATGGGCAGGGGGGGTACGGGCAGGGCGGCTTCCGCTCGTCTTCCTCCTCGTACTCCGACGACCGCCGAATGTCGGGGGGCATGGGGATGGGAGACGACCGCTATGGCCGCCAGACCTACGTCGCCGACCCCCAGGGCGACATGGGCCGGGGCATGGGCGGCATGGATGACCGTTACGGCCGTTCCTCGATGGGGAGGATGGGTAGCCAGTACGGTCAGTCCGGGGGCGGGCAGTCGGGCGGCTCGTACAGCTCGGGCGGGATGGGCATGTCGGGCGGCATGTCCGGTATGAGCGGCATGGACAGCCACCGGGGCAAGGGTCCCAAGGGCTACCAGCGCAGCGACGACCGCATCCGCGAGATGGTGAACGACGCCCTCGAGGACGACGATCACGTGGACGCCAGCGACATCGAGGTGCAGGTGCAGGGCGGCGAGGTCACCCTGACGGGGACCGTGCGCGACCGCCAGCAGAAGCGCCGCGCCGAGGAAGCCATCGAGCACCTGCGCGGCGTGCGCGACGTGCACAACCACCTGCGGGTGTCGCAGGGCGGCATGGGCCAGGGCAGCCAGTCCGGGATGGGCGGCTCCGGCATGGTGATGTCGAGCATGGGCCAGTCGGGAATGGGCCAGTCCGGCATGAGCGGCGACATGGACAACCGGGGCATGGACACCTCCGGCATGGGCCAGACCAGCCTCGGCGGGTCCAGCATGGGCCAGAGCAGCAGCGGCATGGGCGGCAGCAGCACCGGCGGCATGATGGGCGACACCCAGACGAGCATGGGTCAGACGGGCAGCAGCCAGACCAGCATGGGCAGTACGGCGGGCGGCACCGGGATGGGCGGGGGCAGCGACTCCAGCGTCTCGCGCACCGGCAGCGCCGGCTACAGCTCGGGCACCGATACCCCCGCCGGGTCGCTGGGCAGCAGTGTGGACAGCGACCGCAGCAATGACGACACCAAGAAGTAAGGGCGTCCCCACCCGCGCCTGAATCTTCCCTGACCGGGCCGCCGACCCTGCCGCACCACCGGGGTTGGCGGCCCTCCCCACCCACAGGAGCCTCCATGACCCAGGACGACCGCACCCCCCCCCCCCCCCTCTGGCATCGACCAGCCCGCCCTTCCCGACGACCTCGGCAACGAGCTGAGCGAACGCTCCGGCTACTACGACGAGTCCGAGAGCGGCATGGGGAATACGCCGACCTTCCCCGGAAACCCAGCCGCGCCCACCGACACCCCCGGTTCTGGAGCCATAAACGACACCGGAACCACGTTCGGCACGGGCGGCGACGACAAGGGGATGTAAGACAGAGGGGACGTAAAACGGCAGAGCGCGGAAGGGGGTGATCCTCCGCGCTCTTGTCTGTGCCGCCCGCTTACCTCACCCGCACCCGGAAGCCGCGCAGCTCGTACCCCTTGACCACCTCGTTGAAGGTGACGCGCGGCTCGGAGACGACCTCCAGCCCCTGCCACATCATCAATCGGCGCAGGAACACGTCGGACTCCTTGATCGCCAGAAAGGCGCCGGGGCAGCGGTGATGCCCGTCCCCGAAGGAGAGGACCGGGGCCGACACCCCGCGCGGGAGGGGCCGGGCCGGGCAGATCGCGTCTGCGTCCTCGCCCACCACCTCGCGGTCCACGTTGGTGCCCTGGATGTCCAGCGCGAGCAGGCTCCCGGCGGGGATGGTCTGGCCGCCCACGGTCAGCGGCTCCTCGGCGCGGCGGTAGAGGGTGTTCACGACGGGTTCGAGGCGCAGGATTTCGTGCAGGATCGCGTGGCGCTCGCCCTCGGTGCCGTGGACATACGCGGCCCGCAGCTCGGGGTCCCGCAGCAGGTGCCACGCCGCCACGCTGATGAATTCGCGGGTGGTCACCATGCCCGCCGTGCCGTAGGTCAGGCACTCGGTCATGATCTCCACGTCGCTGTAGCCGCGCGAGAGCAGGTGGGAGATCAGGTCGCCCTTCGGCTCGCGGCGGCGGGCGGCGATGGCGGGCTTCACGTCGAGCAGGTAAAAGAGGCCCAGGTTGGCCTGCTGGCGCAGCGACTCGGCGCGGCTGCCCCGGCGCTGGCGGCCCGGCTCGCTGTCGCCGCCGCCCTCCACGAACGCCGTGATGCGCCGCTCCATGCCCGGCAGCAGGCTGCTCGTCAGGCCCACGACCTGCGCGGCAACCGTCACGGCCAGCTCCAGGCTGAGGTCGTCCACATTCGCCTCCCCGCGCCGGGCCAGCCGGGTCAGCAGCTCCTCCACGTACCCGGCGATCATCGGGGCGTAGGTGTCCACCTGTTTGGGCGTGAAGTAGCGGGCGGTCGAACGGCGCATCTCGTGGTGTTCCTCGCCCTCCGCGAACAGCACGGGGGCGCGGCCCAGGAAGGCCACGTCGCGCGTCATCTCCGACATAAAGCCCGCCTGCCGCACGCCCTCCGAGCGCAGCACCTCGCGGGCCGGGCCGAAGGCGTGCAGGCGGTAGACGCCGCCCGGCTCAGCTTTCACCGCCGGAAGGTCGCGCGGGTCGGGACCGGGACGGCGGGTCAGGGCGGCGGTGTCGTCAAATCCAAAGGGGCAGCGGGGGGCGTCGGGCGCAGCGTCGGCGGTGGTCATGGGGTCATCTCCTGGGAGGGGGTGGGGGAACGGGCCGCCTGGGCAACAGCGGAGAGGGAACGGGGCAGGCCCGCGCGGGCGGCGGGCGGCAGGGCGGCGAGGGCGGGGCCAGTGACCTCCCGCACCGTCTCCAGCGCCCCCTCCCAGAGGGCACGGCCCGCCGGGGTCACACGGACGGTCACGCGCCGGGCGTCGGGGCCGCCGTGGCCGCGCGTGACGGCCCCCAGCGATTCCAGCGCGGCGAGGACCCGGCTGACCTCGTAGCGGGGCACCCCCAGCTCGCGGGCGAGGGCGGCGGGCTGCGTGGTGCCGCCCTGCACGTAGGCCAGCGCGATAAAGGAGCGCAGGTCCAGCCCGTGCCGCCCGCGCAGCTCGGCCTCGCCCCGCTCGCTGAGGGCCTGCCACACGTCCCAGAGGGCCGTGAGAAAGGCCAGCTCCGGGGTCTGGAGGGGGTCGGGGTCGCGCACGCCTCCCAGGATGGCGCCCCCAGATGTGAACCGTTGCAGAATGCAATCAAGTTGGGGGGAGGGGGCCGGTGCCGTACCCTGCTCCCATGAGGGTCGCTGTCGCCGATGTGGGCACCAATTCCAGCCATCTGCTGATCGCCGAGGTGCGCGGCGAGGGGGGCGAGCCGCGCGTGCTGGACGCCTTGAAGGAACGCACCCGCCTGGGCGAGTGCCTGGACGCGGCGGGGAACCTGAACCCCGAGGGCGAGCGGCGACTGCGCGAAGCCCTGACCCGCTTCCGCGACCTTGCAGGAGCGGCGGGGGTGGCCGAGGTGCAGGTCTACGCGACTTCCGCCCTGCGCGAGGCGCCCAACGGTCCCGAGGTCGCCGCCCGCGTGGGGGCCGAGGTGGGCGTGTATCCGGTCGTCATCAGCGGGGAGCGTGAGGGGGAGCTGACGTACCTGGGGGCGGCGCACAGCGTGGAATTCGGCGCCGACAACGTGCTGCTGGACCTCGGCGGGGGCAGCCTGGAGTTCGCGCGGGGCGGCCCCGAGCGGGCGGCGGACGTGCTGAGTCTCCCTCTGGGCGCGATCCGGATGCGGCGGGCGCACCTGCACAGCGACCCGCCGAAGGGGGGAGAGGTGCGGGCGGTGCGGGAGGCGGTGCGGGCGGCCCTGGCTCCGCATGTGGAGCGCTTCCGGCCCGGCGAAGGCACCCGCGTGATCCTGTCGAGCGGCACCGCCGAGGCCGCCGCGACGTTGCTGGCCGCGCGGGACGATGAAGGCCCCGAGCGGGTCAACGGCCTGAGTTTCACGGTGGCGGAACTGGGCGCGGCGCTGGAGCGGGTGCGCACCCTCCCGGCGGCGCGGCGGGCACGGCTGCCGGGACTGGAACGCCGGGCCGACACGGTGGTCGCGGGCTTCGCGGTGCTGCATGCGGCGCTGGAGGAGCTGGGCGCCCGGACCTTCACCGTCAGCGAGGGGGCGCTGCGCGAGGGGATGCTGATCGAGGAACTGGAGCGCACCGCCGCCTACGTCTCGGGCCTCAGTCCCCGGCAGCGCAGCGTGCTGGCGACCGCCGAGCGCTTCGGGGCCAACCTCGCCCATGCGCGGCAGGTGGCGTCGCTCGCGCAGGCGCTCCTGGCCGGGCTGGAGGCGGCGGGCGAGTCCTTTCCCGCCGAGGCCCGCAGCCTGCTGACCGCCGCCGCCGGGCTGCACGAGGTCGGGCAGATCGTGGCGCAGAGCAGCCACCACAAGCACTCGGCGTACCTGATTCGGCACGCGGGGCTGCGCGGCTTCTCGCCGCGAGAGATTGACCTGATCGCCCAACTCGCCCGCTACCACCGCAAGAGCCCGCCCAAGCCCTCGCACCCGGAGTTCATGGCGCTGCCGCCCGCCGACCGCGCCCTCGTCTCTCGGCTGGCGGCCGTGCTGCGGGTCGCGGACGGGCTGGACCGCTCGCACGCGGGGCAGACACGGGTGCGCCACCTGAGCCGGGACGCCGGGGGCTGGACCCTGAGTGTGGAGGGCGCGACTCCCCTCGACCAGGAGGGCGCGGAGGCCAAGGCCGACCTCTGGACCCGCGAGTTCGGCCCGCTGCGGCTGGCGGTGGCCGAGCCCGTTATCCTCGGCGCATGACCGCCGCCGACCCTGCCGCCCCGCCCCCCGCCCTTTCACAGACCACCCTGCCCCAGAACATCCTCAGCATCCAGTCCTGGGTGAGTTACGGCCACGTCGGGAACGCCGCCGCCGTCTTTCCCCTGCAACGCCTGGGGTTCGAGGTCTGGGCCATCCACACCGTGCAGTTTTCCAACCACACCGGGTACGGGGCGTGGACCGGGACGGTGTTTCCGCCTGAACACGTCGCGCAGATCATCGACGGCATCGAGGCGCGGGGGGCGCTGCCCTCGTGCGGCGCGGTCCTGAGCGGCTATATGGGCTCGGAGGGCACCGTGGACGCCGTGGTGGGCGCGGTGCGGCGGGTGCGGGCGGCCAACCCGGAGGCGCTGTACTGCTGCGACCCGGTGATGGGCGACGTGGGGCGCGGGGTGTTCGTGCGGCCCGAGCTGCCGGAGCTGATCGGCGAGCGGGCGGTGCCGGAAGCCGACCTCGTGACGCCCAACCAGTTCGAGCTGGAGCTGTTGACCGGGCGCACGGTGAGGACTCTGGACGACGCGCTGGACGCGGCGCGGACCCTTCGCGGGCGGCTGCGCGAAGGCGGTCCCCGCATCGTGGTGGTGACCAGCCTGGTGCGCGGGGACGCCCCGGCGGACGTGATCGAGACGCTCACCGTCACCCAGGAGGGCGCGTGGCTGTGCCGCACGCCGCTGCTGCCCCTGGACCCGCCGCGCAACGGGACCGGAGACGCCATCGCCGCGCTGTTTTTCGGGCACTACCTCCAGACCGGGGACGCGGGCGAGGCCCTGAGCCTGAGCATGAGCGCCCTGTACGCGTTGCTGGAGCTGACCCACCGTGCCGGAACCCGCGAGATTCAACTCGTGGCCGCGCAGGACGAATACGCCCGGCCCTCGCGGGTGTTCCCGGCAGAGCGGGTGGGGTGAGCGCCGGGAAGGGAAGCCCTCTTCCCACGCCACTGTCCCGCCCGAATTACCGGTACGTGACTTCCAGGGTCGCCTGCGTCCCCTCCCCGAACGTCACGTAATCGCTCAGCCCGTTGCTGCCCGCCGTGCCGCCCGCAAAACTCAGCCGAACCTGGGTGCGGCCCGCGCGGTTCACGGCGCTCAGGGCGGCGGCGTTCAGGGAGGTGGTCAGGACCGTTCCCGCCCCGGTGCTCGCCGGGGCCGCGAAGCTGGCCGCGCCCGCCGCCGTCACCGCTGCCGCCCAGTCGTCGGTTCCCAGGGCACACCCGGCCCCCAGGCAATCCGCCTTCAGGTCGGCATTCAGGGTGGCCCCACCCGCCCAGGGGTTGCCGTTGGGGGCAAGGCTGTACCGCAGCGTCAGTTTTGCCCCGGTCACCGTCGCCCCGTCGGGCAGGCCGGAGGTGTCGAAGGACAGCACGCCCTTCCACGGCGCGTCTGCGTTGTCGCCCACGCTGATGCCGCCGGAGGCCACCACGTACCCGCCCGTCGTGGCCGCCTTGCTGTTCGCCGCGACGTAGCCGTCCTCCGCGACCACCGAGGAGAAGGTCGTCGTGCTGGCGGCGGTGACCACGGTGTACGTGAGGTCCTGCACCGCCGAGGCGTTGCCCGCTGTGTCGGCCCCGTAGGCCCGCACGGTCGCGCTGCCGCTGAGGGTCAGGGAACCGCCTCCCGGCAGCGTGGTCCGGGTGGTGCTCGTGCGCGGGTCGCTGCCGTCGCTCGTGACATAGACAGTGCCCGACTCGTTGAGCGAGAAGGTGACGGTCAACGGCCCGGTGTAGGTGCCCGGCGCCGGGGACACGCTGAGGGTGGGAGCGGTGGTGTCGGTCCCCCCGGAAGGTGGCGGCGTGGCCGTCCCCGCGCTGAAAAACCGCCACATCTCGGCGCTGGCGTCCGGTCCCTGCGGGTCGGTGTAGGTGCCCGCCGTGCTGCCGCCGCTCCAGGCGTGGCCCATCCCGGTCACGGTCCAGTGTTCGACCACGCCGCCCGCGTAGGTCTTGACCGTGTAGGCGCGTCCGCCGCTCACCGTGCCGCTGCGGCTCGTGACCTGTGAGGTCGCCTTGCTGCCGTTGTCGGCTCCGTCGTCGGTGAGATCATTCGTCTGCACCCACTGGGCGGCCACCTGATCGCCGTTCACCGGATAGACCGTGTAATCGCTGGTGCCGTGAAAGACGATGGCCCGCACGTTCCGCTTGGCGGTGCCCATCGCGTTATAGGCGGCGATGCCCTGAGCGTCGGGATTCGGGCCGCCTGAATTCATGGCGGTGAAGGCGGCTGCCGTGCTCGTCGCCGCCTTGTATTCCAGGCCCGCGCCCACGCCGATGGCGCTGAACACGTCGGGGTACGTCGCGCCCATGATCACGCTCATCGCCGCGCCCGCCGAGAGCCCGGCGACGTAGACCCGCGACCCGTCCACGCTGGTGCGGCCCTTCACCGCGTCCACGATGGCCTTGATCGCGGCGGGTTCGCCCTGGCCGCGCGACTGGTGGGTGGGCTCGAACCAGTTCCAGCACTTGTTCTGGTTGGCACTCGACGGCTGCTCGGGATAGACGACCAGAAAGCCCTTCTGGTCCGCAAGGTCGTTCATGCGGGTGCCCGCCGCGAAGTCCGCCGGGGACTGGGTGCAGCCGTGCAGCATCACGACCAGGGGCCGGGGTGTGCCCGCACCCGCCGGGGGCGTGTAGAGGGTGTAGTTACGGGTCACGCCCCCACCCGTGGCGCTCCCCGTGACGGACGTGCCCGTCGCCTGTGCCCGCAGTCCGGGGGCGGGAGCGGTGGCGGACGGGGCCTGCGAGCAGGCGGCGAGCAGCAGGGACGCGGACAGCAGGGGCAGGAAACGCTTCATGGCAGACCTCACGCGGGGAAGGCGGCCCGCGCGGGCTTGCCGCAGGCCAGAACGGGGAATTGTCGGTGCGTGGGTACCCTACCCGGCCCGCGTCACGTTCCCGTTACAGGCCGTGTGGCCCAACCAGCGCCGCCGCGATGGGCACGTTGCTGGGCAAGAGCCGCAGCCGCGTCAGGTCGGCGGGGGCGACCCAGGCCAGCGCCCGGTGCTCCAGCGGTCGGGGCTCGTCCGAGAGCAGGCGCAGCCGCAGCGCCACCAGCGTGAAGGGACCGACCGGAGTCTCCAGCGCTGAGCGGTAGACCTCCTCCAGCACTTCGACCTCGGCACCGAGTTCCTCGCGCCATTCGCGGGCCAGGGCCTCGGCCAGCGTTTCCTCACCTTCCACCTTGCCGCCGGGAAACTCCCAGAAACCCGCCGCCCACGCCGGGGCCGACCGTGCGCCCACCAGCACCTTGCCGTCCCGCTCCAGAATGCCTGCCACGACCGTTCGCATGGGGCAGTCTGGCGCAAGGGGGCACGGGGCCGGACCCGGTACACTCCCCCCATGACCTTTGAAAGCGTGCGCCTCTCCCACGCGGGCGAGGTGGCGACCCTGACCCTGGCGCACCCCAAGAGCGCCTTCGGCCCGGCGACGTGGCGCGACCTTCCCCAGGCCCTGGGCGAGCTGGGGGAAGCCCGCGTGCTGGTCGTGCGCGGCGAGCGGCACTTCAGTGTGGGGCTGGATGTGGCGGCGACCGCGCCCCTGATCGCCCCCACGCTGGGCGATCCCGAGGGGTTCGCGGCGCTGGTGGCCGAGATGCACGCGGCCATCGAGGGCCTGGCCGCGCTGCCCATTCCGGTGGTCGCGGCCATCGACGGCTGGTGCATCGGCGCGGGGCTGGAACTCGCCGCCGCGTGCGACCTGCGGCTGTGCAGCGCCCCCGCCCGCTTCAGCCTGCCCGAAGTCAAGCTGGGCATCACCGCCGATCTGGGCGGCCTCCAGCGCCTGCCGCATCTGATCGGGCGGGGGCGGGCGGCGCACCTCGCGCTGACGGGCGAACCCATCGACGCGGCCACCGCCGAACGTTGGGGCCTCGTGACCGAAGTGCTCCCCGACGCGGACGCCCTCTACGCCCGCGCCGACGCCCTGGCCGCCCACCTCGCCGCTCTGCCCCCAAAGGCGCTGGAAGGCACCAAACGCACCCTGCAAGATGGCCTCTCTCACGCCGAGAGCCTCGCCGCCGCCGTGGAGTGGAACGCGCGGCACATGACGGCGGACGCGCTGCTGAGTGCCCTCAAGGGGGGTAAATTATGAGACAGCCTCACTACCTCAGTTACCACAACCCTGACACAATGGGAGAAGACTTTAGCCATATCGCTCTCAGCGGATGTATTGGTACTGACAAGGAGCGGGTGGCTGAACGGGCAGCCGAAGAGGACGCTATCGTCTGGTGTGTTGGCAAGCGGGGGGAAGGCAGGGCAGCTCGCTACTTCCTGTATCAGCGCATCGTTGACACCCGTTGCCGCTACACGAAACCAGCAGAGGTTACACAGGGCGAATTCAGAATTTTGCTGTGTGGCAAACCCACTTTGCCTGCGGGCTACAAAAAGGACATTACCGATGAGCCGTACATGCCAGAGGTCAAGAGCATTTTGGGCTTTGGCCTTCAGCCGATGGGTAACAAGCATAAGGCGACAGTCGCGGCATTCATTGCGGAATTTGAGAGGATGACGACATGACCCAACCCGCTGACCCCGCCACCACCTTCCGCCCCGACCTGCTGCGCGGCAAGCACGCCCTGATCACGGGCGGCGGCAGCGGCATCAACCTCGGCATCGCGCAGAGTTTCGCCGCCCACGGGTGCGCGGTCACCATCCTGGGCCGCAACCTGGACAAGGCGCAGACCGCCGCCCGTGGCATCGGGGAGGCGGGGGGCCGTGCCCTGGGCGTTTCGGCCGATGTGCGCGACTTCGCCGCACTCCAGGCGGCGGCGCAGGCAGGCGTGGACGCCTTCGGGCCGCTGGACATCGTGCTGGCGGGAGCGGCGGGGAACTTCCCGGCTCCGGTGGATGGCATCAGCCCCAACGGCTTCAAGACGGTCGTGGACATCGACCTGCTGGGCACCTACAACACCATCAAGGCGTGTGCGCCTCACCTGAAGACGCCCGGCGGCACCATCCTGAGCATCAGCGCCTACGGGGTGCCGGTGCCCATGCAGGCGCATGTGGTCGCGGCCAAGGCGGGGGTGGACGCCCTCACGCAGACGCTGGCGGTGGAGTGGGGCCTGCGCGGGGTGCGGGTCAACGCGATTATTCCCGGCCCCATCGACGGCACCGAGGGCATGGCCCGCCTCGCCCCCGACGAGCGCACCCGCGCGGCCTTTACCCGCACCGTGCCGCTGGGCCGCTTCGGTGTGCCGCAGGACATCGCCAACGCGGCCCTCTTTCTGGTGTCCGACGCGGCGAGCTACGTGACGGGCGTGATTCTGCCGGTGGACGGCGGCCAGAACATGCTGGGCGGGGCGCCGCAGTACCAGATGTACCTCCAGATGCAGGCGGCGGGCGCGGGCGAGCAGAAAGCGTAAAGCCCCGCACGCGCCCGCTATCCTGCTCCCCGTGCGCCGCGTCCTCCCCCTGCTTCTGCTGCTTCCCACGCTGGGGGCGCTGTCGCGGGCGCAGGCGCCGCAGCCGTCCGCGCCCCTCCACATCACGCTGACCCGTTCGCCGGGCCTGAGCGCGGAGGTGCGGCGGGCGCTGTCGGACATGCCGCCCGGCGTGCGGCTGGGCCTGCTGGTCCGCGATCTGGAGACGGGCGAGGTGCTGGAGACGCGGGATGAAGGTCTTTCGCTGATTCCCGCGAGCACGGTCAAGCTGGTGACGGCGGCGGCGGTGCTACTGGACCGGGGCGACGCGGGCTGGTGGAGCACCGAGCTGACCGTGCCCGCAAGCGAGCAGGGCCGGGCGCGGGTGTCGCACCTGGCGCTGCGGGGCGGGGGTGACCCCACGCTGAGCACCTCGGACGGTCCCAACAGCCTGCGGGCGCTGGCGAAACAGGCGTATGCCCGTGGCCTGCGTGAGGTCGGCGCGGTGCGGCTGGACGAGACGCGGCTGAACGCGGCGGCCTGGGATGGTCTCGTGCTGGGGGTCCCGATGACCGCCGTGCGGCTGACCGACTGGTCCGCCTCGCCCCCCGCGTCGGCGGCGCAGGCCCGTGCATGGGCGGGGACGGCGCTGATCCGGGAGCTGCGGCGGGCCGGGGTACAGGTGCGCTCGGACGTGGTGGGCACGGCGCCCCGCTACATCCCCCCCGTGCGGCCCCTGCGCCGGGACGAGCGGGGCCGCTTCCTGCCACCCGACCCCCTCATTCCCGTAGAGATGCGGCCCGAGCAGGCGGTCGCCTCCGTTCGCAGTGCGCGGCCCTTCCGGGCGCTGGCGGATGTCCTGCGTCCCAGTGACAACCTCCGCGCGGAGGAACTGCTCGCCTCCCTCGCCTCCCCGCCGGGCACCCAGACGCGGGCGCTGGGGCGCGAATGGGCGGCGCTGTGGCAGCTCGGGGTGGACACGGCAGGCGTGAACCTCGCCGACGGCAGCGGCCTGAGCCGCGACAACCGCCTGACCGCGCGGGCGCTGGTGGACCTGCTGGACCACATGTACGACGTGCCCTACATCCGGGGCGAGGCGCGGGCCGAAGTGCCGGGGGAGACCTACCGGGCGCGGCGCAATGCCTTCGCGGAGGCGCTGCCGCAGGCGGGCACCGGGGGGGATAAGGAAGGGAGGGGAGGTACCCTCGCGCTGCGGATGCAGGGAACGGGGCTGGACGTGCGGGCCAAGACGGGCACGTTGCCGGGCGTGTCGGCACTGGCGGGGTACGTGACCGCGAAAAGTGGGCGGGTGCTGGGATTCGCCCTGCTGATGAACGGGGCGCGTGAGACGCCGATCCTGACTCTGCGGGCGGTTCAGGATGAGGTGGTGGAGGCAGTGGCGGGGCGGTACTGAGGAGGCGAGGCAGAGCATCTTGATTCGGTTTGCCCCCACCCCCAGCCCCTCCCCCCAGAGGGGGCAACGTCTCCGCCGCGCGGTGCGGCCCGCGCGTTGCCGCTGACTCATTCAGCGCGTCTGGTACTGGGTGGAGGGGAGCAGCGCTGCGCTCGGCAAAGGTCATCCCCCCATATGGCGGCGCCGCTTACCCCGCCCCCGTTTCCCCCTCCACGCCATCCTTCCGCCCGAGTGAAAGGCCTCGGCGCTGACGCGCCGAACGGCTCGGCTGCCTGGAACGTGGACTCGCCGGGCGGGGACGGTGAGAGCGGCTGACACAGGAAAAAGAGGGCTCTGGCAAGAGCAGAGCAGCGGCTACTCCCTCCCTCCTTGTGAGGGAGGGTTGGGGACGGGGGTGGCGGGCGAAGCTCGCCCTTCTGCCCTGACTGTTGCCGTTCCATCCGCGAAGTCCAGCGTCAGCCGCTCCCCCGGTCCCACCCCCGCCGCCCGCGTCACGGGCCTCCCCGCCCCGTCCCGCACGAGCGCGTAGCCCCGCGCCAGGGTGCGCTCCGGGGTCAGGCCCAGCGCCTGCCGCATCAGGGCGTCGGTGTTCAGGCGGCCGGTGTCGGCCTGGCGGCGGGCGCCTCCCAGCAGCCGGTCCAGTGCCCAGCGCGATCCGGCCTCGGCGTTCACGAGGGCTTCCCGGCCGCAGGCGCGAATGCGGCGGGCGTCCTCCCTGGCCTGCGCGGCGGCCGAGGCCACCGTCCGCACGATCAGCGCGGCGGCCTTGCTGGGGGTGTCGGTGCGGGTGTGCGCCACCTCGTCGGGCAGGGTGTCGTCGCGGGCGTGGCCCAGGCCCGTGATCACCGGGGCCGGAAAGGTCGCCAGGGCACGCGCCACCGCGAGGTCGTTCAGCCACGCGAGGTCGGTCACCGCCCCACCCCCGCGAATCAGGACGAGCGCGTCCAGCGGCTCTTTTTCATGGGCGGCCCGCGCCTGGGCAATCGCCGCCGTCAGGCTCTCCGAGGCCGCCCCCCCCTGAAAGGTCGCCTCCAGATACACGGGGTCCAGCACGCCCGCCGCCTCCAGCGCGTCCACCTCGCGCCGGAAGTCCCCCAGGCCCGCCGCCTCATGGGGGCTGATGACCGCCACCCGCGCGAAGTCGGTGGGGGCAGGCAGGGTGCGGTTCAGGCCGTAGACGCCCTCGCGCACCAGCGTCTCGCGCAGGGCCTCCAGCCGCAGGGCCGCGTCCCCCACGGTGAACTCGGGGGCCACGTCCAGCACGTTCAGGGAAAAGCCGTACTGCGCGTGGAACTCGGCGGTGCAAAAGAGCAGCACCTTGAGGCCCGCCGTCAGCCCCCCGCCCGTGGCCCGGCGGAATTTGCCCTCCAGCGCGAAGCGTTCGCGTGCCCATACGGTTGCGCGACACTTGGCGACCTCCGCGCCGCCGCCAAATTGCACGAGGTCGAGGTAGAGGTGGCGGCGGTCGGTGAGCGACGCGATCTCCGCCCGAACCCACACCGCCCCCGGCACCCCCCGCGCGATGACCTGCTCGACGTACCCCAGCACGTCCACGAGGTCGAGGAACTGCTCGGGCGGCCGGGCCGCGCCCTTCTTGCGCCGCCCCGTCACAGCCGCTCCGCCAGCAGGCGCCCGGTGACGGCCGCCCCCACGCCCAGCCCCACGCTGAGGACCGCGTACAGCGCCGCCGCGCCCCCCGCCCCCCGGTTCAGCAGCCCGTCCAGTTCCGCGCTGAACGCCGAAAAGGTCGTAAAGGCCCCCAGCACCCCGGTCCCGAAGGCCAGCCGCGTCGCTTCCGGCCACACGCCGCGCCCCACCAGCCCCAGGGTCAGGCCCAGCAGCAGCGACCCCACCACGTTGACGAGCAGGGTGGGCAGCGGCCAGCCGCTCCGCGCGGCCAGCGGCGCCAGCCCCAGCCCTGCCCCGTAACGGGCCGCCGCGCCCAGGGCACCGCCCGCCATCACCCACAGCCACGCACTCACAGCCCCCAGGGTACGCCCCCGCCGGGCGCGTAGTCTGTCCCCGATGATTCGGGCCAGGACATTGGAGGGGCAGGATCTCGACTGGCAGGGCCAGACGCGCGGGGTCTGGGTGGACGCGCAGGGGGTCACCCCGGACGAACTCGCCCGGCTGCGCTCAGCCTTCCGGCTCAATCCCCTCGCCGTGGAGGACGTGCTGGAGCGCGGGCACTGGAGCCGCGCCGAGGCATATCCCGAGCACGCCTTCATCACCGTGCGCTCCTACGCCCGCCCGGAGGAGGCCGACGAGTTCACCGAGCGGGTCAGCGTCTTCCTCTTTCCGGAAGCGGTCCTCACGATGGGCCACGGTCCCACCTGCGCCCTGGAACAGGTCTGGGCACTGCTGGGCCGCGAGACGGTGAACACGCCGCCGGAGGTCGCCTACGAACTGCTCGACCACACGGCCGACACCTTTTTCACCCTGGCCGACACGCTGGAGACGCGGGTGGACGAGCTGGAGGAACGGGTCTTTACCCATGTCCGGGAGAACCCGATCGCGGACGTGTTCGACCTCAAGCACCTGCTCGCGCACGCCCGCCGCCTCGCGTCCGACGCGCGGGAGGCCGCCATTCTGCTGGCCCGGCACGCGGACGGCACGCCCGCCGATCTGGTGCGCTACCGCGACGCGCAGGACTCCTTTGCGCGGGCGGCGGGGCGGCTCGATACGCTGCGCGACCACCTCACCAGCCTGCTCGACCTGCACCTGAACCTTCAGAGCCAGCGCATGAACGAGGTGATGCGGACCCTGACCGCCGTCAGCGTGGTCTTTCTGCCGCTGACCTTTCTGGCGGGGGTGTGGGGCATGAACTTCGAGCATATGCCGGAGCTGACCCAGCCCTGGGGCTACGCGCTGGCGTGGAGCAGTTTCCTGCTGATCGGCGGGCTGCTGGCCGCCTATTTCAAACGGCGCGGGTGGTGGTGAGGGCCGGGCGGCCGGAACCCCACGGTGCCCCCGCCCCGGCAGCGGTGCAGGCAGCCGGGATGGGGGCTCAGGGGACGCCGGGGGTTCGGGGAGCCCCGGTTACTGCCCCCGGTTATTGCACGAAGGCGTACCGCACGCGCAGCTCCGAGAGGGCGCCCACGACGGCACCGAAGCGCAGCTCGACGCTGTCGAAGGCTTTGCTGGTCTGGAAACTGACTGTCTGGAGGTCACTGCCAGGAGCGAGCAGCGCGAGGTCGAGCAGCCCAGCCCCCGTCCGGGTTTCCTGCACCTGCCCCCCCAGCAGGGTGACCACGGTCAGCCCGGAGAGAACGCTCACGTCCAGCAGGCTGCCCGCCCGGCGAACGACAAATCCGGCCCGCTGCCCTGCCGTCTGGGGCGCCGTGCCGATGACCCGCAGGTAGGTATCGCCCAGCGCCCCCACGGTCACCTTCATGGAGGCTTCGTCAGCCAGGTCGGCGTTGATCACGTTGGCGGCGTTGTCCACCGAGCACAGCAGGCACAGTTCGCTCCGGCCCGAGTTCACGGTGTAGGCGCTGCCCGTCAGCGGCTGGCGTCCCGTGGTTTGGCCCGCCGTCACCGTGATGGTCGCGCTGGCCGCGTTGGAGACGTTGCCCGCCGCGTCGTAGGCCCGCAGCACCACGGTGTGCGTCCCGGCCGACAAGGTGGGCAGCGGCGCATCGAAGGAGACCGTCTGTCCCGGCGCGACCGGGAGGTTCGTCTCCGGGCCGTTGTCCACGGCGTAGGTCACGCGGGTGACCCCCAGGTTGTCGCTGGCCGTGCCGGTGAGGCGCACCGGGTTGCTGGTGGTCGCCCCGTCGGCGGGCGAGGTCAGGGTCACGCTGGGGGCCACCGTGTCGCCGGGCGTGCCGGTCCCGCCTCCCGTCACGGTGAAGGTCCGGCTGGCCGCAGGCGACACGTTTCCGGCCGCGTCATAAGCCTTGACCGTCAGCGTGTGCGCGCCAGCTGGCAGGGACGGCAGGGTGAAGTCGAGGTCCACCGCCGGACCCGCCGTGATGGGCACCACCGTCTCGGGACCGTTGTCGACCGCGTAGACGACGCGGGTCACGCCCTGGTTGTCGGTGACCCGGCCCTGCACTCTCACCGGCGCCGTGACGTTGGCGCCGTTGGCGGGCGAGGTCAGGGTCACGCTGGGCGCCTGGGTATCGCCGGGCTGGGTGCTGGGCGGGCTGACGGTGAACGTGACCTGCACCGGGCTCGAAGCATTGCCAGCGGCGTCGTAGGCCCGCAGGCTGACCGTCTGCGCTCCCGCCGGGAGGGAAGGCAGCAGGGTGTCCAGGTTGACCGTGGGGCCGGGAGTCACGTCCAGCGCAACCTCGGGTGCGCTACCGAGCTGGTAGGTGATGCGGGTCACGGCCTGATTGTCGGTCGCGGTTCCGGTCAGCCGCACGGGATTCTGCACACTCGCCCCGGCGGTGGGGGAGGTCAGCGTGAAGGTGGGCGCCTGCGTGTCTGCAGGTGTCCCCGTGCCGTTGCCGGTCGTGACTGTCACGGTGCGGGTCACCGAGGTGCTGTTCCCCGCCGCGTCATAGGCGGTGACGGTCAGGACGTAGGTCCCCGCCGAAAGGCCGCACAGGCAGAGGCTCTGGCTGATGGCGCCGTCCGCGAGCAGCGTCAGCGCCTGCTCATTGCCGTTGCCGAAGCGGTACGTGAGGCGGCTGAGCCCCACGTTGTCGCGGACGGTCCCCTGAAGAAGCAGGCTGCCACTGGCCGTGCTGCTCTCCTGCGGCGAGGTCAGGGTCAGCGTCGGCCTGACGGTGTCCGCTGAGCCTGCGGGGGGCTGGGGATTGGGGCCAGGGCTAGGAGTCTGGGTACTGCAACTGGCCAGCAGGGTCAGGGTCAGCAGTGCAGCGGCGCATCCATATCGGGAAAGGGGAAGGGCCATGACAGTCTCCTTGATCGGGAATGAGGATTTCTCCGGACCACGCCGGGGCGGAGTGGTCCTTGGGAAACCTGATCTGGGAAAAAGGCAGCGTCCGGAGGCCGCGAAGCATTCACCCCGCCTGGCGCGTGGTGAGGCGGACCGGAGATCTCGGGGCGCCCATACGGCTCGTGTGCAATCCCTGACCGAATCGGGAAATCCCTGGTTCAACAATGTCCGCTTCGGTCAAGCGCTCTGTTCCGCAGCTTTGCACATCCGCTCGGGGTGTCCAGGGTCTGTCCCTGCTGGGCCGGAATCCGTCTCAAAGCAATGAAAGTCATCCTACCGGAAGGGGAATTCCCCGAGCCGGTTCCACGCCTCCTTCCGTAAACGGGTTATGGCCGAGCGGTGCCGCGCCCACCAGGATGTGTGGGGGCTGCTGCCATAACACAGCGAAGGCTAATGACACACCAGTCCGGTATGTCCCGAGTCGGTCGCACCACTGGCTCCACCCGTTCCAGGTGCCCGTATAGGGAACGAGGTTTCACGGCCCCTCGGATAGCGCCGAATTGTGGCTATCCACCCACAACCTAGAGGGGCAGGCAAAACCATTGATGAGCTCGTTCCTTAGCTGGAGTTGCATACAGCCTCATGTGGTCTGGGTCTAACGGGTCCTAGAACGCGGAAATCCGCCAGGGCGTCCGTGCGGCTCGCTTCTGGGCCACCAGAACCCTGGCGTCAAACCCGCTCCAGCGCCCGGTGAGGTTCCGGCGGCCACCCCGCCCGCACCGGGTCGCCCGGCCGCACCACGCCCCCCGTCAACACGACCCCCATCACCCCCGCCTTGCGGACCAGCCCGCCGTGCTCGTCGCGCCCCATCACCGCCGCGAGCAGGCCCGGCTGGAAGGCGTTGATCTGACCGCAGGGGTTCCGCAGGCCCGTCACCTCCACCACCGCCGCCTCGCCCAGATGCAGGCGGGTGCCGGTGGGGAGGGCCAGCAGGTCCAAGCCGCGCGTAAGCACGTTCTCCCCAAGATCGCCGGGGCGCACCGTGAAGCCCTGCCCGGCCAGTTCCTCCAGCAGCTCGACATGGATCAGATGAATCTGCCGCAGATTGGGCTGCTCCGGGTTCTGCGCCACCCGCGAGCGGTGTTTGACCGTGCGGCCCGCGTGGGCGTCGCCCTCCACGCCCAGGCCCGCGAGCAGGCGCACCTCCGGCCGGGGCGTTTTGCTGAAGCGGTGCTCCGGGCTGAGGCTGACCGCCTCCACCCTGGGGGTCACTCCAGCGCCCCCACGCCCGTCAGGTGCCGCCCCACGATCAGGGTGTGGATATCGTGGGTGCCCTCGTAGGTGTCCACCGTCTCCAGGTTCAGCATGTGGCGAATGACGGGGTACTCGGTCGTGATGCCGTTGCCGCCCAGCAGCTCGCGGGACAGTCGTGCGCCCCCCAGGGCCACCCGCACGTTGTTGCGTTTGGCGTAGCTGACCTGCGCGTAATTCATGCGGCCCGCGTCCTTGAGCCTCCCCAGCCGCCACGCCAGCAGCAGCCCGGCCGAGTGGTCGGTCGCCATCCGCACCAGCTTGTCCTGCACGAGCTGCCGTCCGGCGATGGGCTTGCCGAAGGTCGTGCGGCTGCCGGTGTAGTCCAGCGCCGTCTGGAGCACCGCCTCCAGCGCCCCCATCGCCCCCCACGCGATTCCGAAGCGGGCCGAGGTCAGGCAGGAGAGCGGCGACTTCAGGCCCCCCGAGCCGGGCAGCAGGTTCCCCGCCGGAATGCGGCAGTCCTCCAGCACGATTTCCCCCGTCACCGAGGCCCGCAGGCTCATCTTCCGCTTGATCTCGGGCGCGTGGAAGCCCGGCGCGTCGGTGGGCACGATAAAGCCGCGCACCACCCCCTCCTCGTCCTTGGCCCACACCACCCCGAGGTCGGCGGCGGGAGAATTGGTGATCCACATCTTGCTGCCGTTCAGGACGTACTCGCCCCCGTCCCGCCGGGCGCGGGTCCGCATCGCGCCGGGGTCGGAGCCGCCGTCGGGCTCGGTGAGGCCGAAGCAGCCGATCAGTTCGCCGGAGGCGAGGCCGGGCAGATACTTCCGCTTCTGCTCCTCCGAGCCGTACTCGTGGATGGGAAACATCACCAGGCTGCCCTGCACGCTCGCCGCCGACCGCAGGCCGCTGTCCACCCGCTCCAGTTCGTACATCATCGCGCCGTACGCGCTGTAGCTCGTGCCCGCGCCGCCGTACTCCTCCGGGGTGGTCGGTCCCAGCAGGCCCATCTGCCCGAACTGGCGCATCACGTCACGCACGGGCAAAGTGCCCGCGTCCCACCACTCGGCGATCTGCGGCATGAGTTCGGCGTCGCAGAACGAGCGCACGCTCTCGCGGATGAGTTTCTCGTCGGGGGAGAGCAGGTCGGAGACGGCAAATTCGTCGATCATGGGAGGCTCCGGGGGGTGGGGAGTGGGTTGTGGGAAGTGGGAGGGGAACGGGGCGAGTCTACGCGCCGGGCAGGCGGTAGATGCGGCGGGCATTGCCGTCGGTGACGCGCTCCAGCTCAGCAGGGTCCATTTCGCGCAGGCCCGCGACAAATTCCAGCGTGTGCCGCACGTAGCCGGGGCGGTTGGGCTTGCCGCGCTTGGGGACCGGGGCGAGGAAAGGGGCGTCCGTCTCCAGCAGCAGGTGGTCCAGCGGCACCACGCGGGCGGCCTCCTGAATCTCGCGGGCGTTCTTGTAGGTCGTGTTCCCCGCGAAGCCGAAGTACGCGCCGCGCTCCAACCCGAACGCGAGCAGGCCGGGATGCCCGGAAAAGCAGTGCAGGATGACGGGCACGTCCGGCCACGCCCCGAGCACGTCCATCACGCCCCGGTGGGCCGAGTCCTGCCCGGCCTTGTCCCGCACGTGGATGACCAGCGGTTTGCCTACCCGCGCTGCGAGGTCGAGTTGCCACTCGAAGGCCGAGAGCTGCGGCCCCCGCCGCGTCTCGTCCCAGTAGTCGTCCAGCCCGCTCTCCCCGATGCCCACCACGCGGGGGTGCAGGGCCAGGGCTTCGAGATCGGTGCGGGCGTCCGGCGAATCGTCCTCTGTACCCGTCGGGTGCAGGCCCACCGTCGCCCACACGTCGGGGAACGCCTCGGCCAGCGCCACTGCCTTTCGCGCGTGCTCCGGCCCCGCGCCGATACAGACCATCCCGGTCAGGCCGAGTTCCCCCCGCGCCGAGGCCGGGTCGTCGAGGTAGTCGAGGTGGCAGTGGGTGTCGATCATGGGGAAGAGGGTACGCGGTGGGGCCAGCCGGAACCTCCCCACCCGCTACGCCGTACCCTGCCCTATGGAATACCGCCTCTTTCCCGAAGTCACCGAGGAACGCACCGCCGCTGGCCTGAAGCTTCAGGTCGTGGAGTACGAGGCGCGGCCCGCCTATCCGCCGCTGGAAGGCTATCTGGAAGCGGTCAACCGCCCCGCCCGGTCGCGGCAACTGGCGATCCATACTGACGGGTCGGGGGCGGTCACCCTGGAGCCCGGCGCCCTCCAATACCTGCGCGGCGAGATCGAGATGGAGGCGACCCGCAGCGGGGGCGGTGGCCTGGGCGGGTTCCTGCGCGGGGCGGTTACGGCGGCGGCGAGCGGCGAGGGCCTCTACAAAACGGCCTACCGGGGGGCGGGCGTGATCTACACCGAGCCTACCTCCCTGCATTTCCTGCTGGACGAACTGACCGGCGAGGACCTGATCGTGGACGACGGCGCCTTCGTCGCCTGCGCGGGCGACATCACCGTGGGGCGGCACGTCAACGCGGGGCTGGCGGCGGCGGTCGGCAGCGGCGAGGGCCGGGTGCAGCCCAAGCTGTCAGGCCGGGGCCTCTTTGCCCTGCAAAGCCCGGTGCCGCCCGCCGAGTTTCAGATCGTCGACCTGCGGAACGAGACGCTGAAGGTGGACGGCAACCTCGTGCTGGCGTACACGGGCGGCCTCGCCTTCAGCGTGGAGCGCAGCAGCCGGGGCCTGATCGGCAGCGGTCGCACGGGCGAGGGCTTCGTGCAGGCCTACCGGGGCACCGGGCGGGTGTGGCTCGCGCCCACGCTACCGCTGCACCGCCCGGCGCTGCCGTCTGTCTTGCCTGGATAAAGCAGGACGGGGGCTGTGGGATGCGGCGGACGCCCACGGTCCCCCTTCTGTCCCTCACCCCCGTCAGGGGAATGCCACCACTCTCATGAGGGGGGGGCGCTAAAGTGCGCCCGTGCTGAGAACCGGGGTATACGCGCTCGCGGCGCTGGCGGTGTTCGCGCTGGTGTTCTCGCGGATGCCGTCCGCGGGAGCGGGGCCAGAGACGGGCGCCCGGCTGAGCGGGGTTCAGCTCAGCCTCTACCCGGCCCGCGATCCGGGAGCGGTGTGGCGCTTTTCGGCCGAGCGGGTGGTCAGTGATCCCCTGCGCGGGGAGACGCGGCTGACCGGCCTCGCGGACGGCGGGCGCTGGCTCACGCCCCAGGGCGGTGGTGCTGCTGTTCTCGACGCCACGCTGGACGCCCCGGACCTCACCATCGACACGCAGGACAACCTGCTCACCCGTCAGGCCCAGGTCACCCTGGTGCAGCAGTGTGCTGAGATCGACCTGCGCGGCACGCGGGAACGGCCCGTGCGGGTCGAGCAGGGGTCGGGGTTCAGCGCCCCTGTCGCCCAGGTGGACTCGCCGTCCCTGGTGGCCCGGTTGACGAACCTGCGAATGACCTTTGACTTCCAGATCGAGGAAGCGGGCGAGGATTCCACCTTTGAAGGGGACCTCGACGCGGCCGAGACCTGCGAGAACGGCCAGCGCGTGGCGCTGTGACCCTTTCCCCAAGTAGGAGAACCGACATGAAGAAGCGCACTGCCCTGATTCTGGCCCTCGCCGTCACGCCCGTGCTCGCGCAGACCGCCGCCGAGAAGCGCATCATCAACATCCAGGGAGCGCCGCGCGGCGACCTGCGCAACGGGCCGCTGACCTTCACCGGCAGCCCGGTCAAGGCGACCGTGAGCAGCCTGCAAATCCAGGCGAAGCAGGCCACCCTGGCCGCGCCCGCCGGAACCCCCCTCACCAACGCCAAGGGCAAGCGCACGGCCAACTTCAGCGACGACATCACCGTGAGCCGGGGCCGCCTGACCGCCAAGGGTGACCGGCTCGCCTACAGCGAGGCCAGCGGCCAGGGCGTGATGAGCGGCAACGCGCGGGCGACCTTCGTGCCCGACGACAAGTCGAATGGCGACACCGTGACCATCACGGCCGGGCAGATGAGCCTTGACGTGGACAACAACATGTCCACCTCGACGGGCAACGTGACCCTCAAGAACGGCATCCAGAGCGGCAAGGCCGACAAGCTGGTCTTCGACGAGGACCGCGAACTCGCCCAGCTCACCGGCAGCCCCACCCTGACCCGGGCCGCCAAGGGCAACCAGAAGGAACTCACCATCACCGGGCAGGAGGTCCGCGCCCGCACCGCAGAGAAGACCCTCTACGTGCGCGGCGGGGTCAAGCTGGTGCAGGGCACCCTGACCACCACCGGCAACGCCGTGTACTACGACGACAAGAAGAACGTCGCGTACGTGGTCGGCAACGCGGTCAGCACCGACTCCAAGACCAAGGTGACGGTCCGCGCCCCGGCCAGCGGCGCCCTGGAGCAGCGCACCGACCTCGGCCGCGTGCGGGCGCTGAACACCGCCTACAAGATTCCCACCGAGCAGTTCGAGCTGCGCGGCGAATAAGGGAGCCTCTGCCGTGCCCCGCCGCCCCCTGCTGCTGACGCTGACCCTGCTGCTGGGGGCGGCCCTGCCTGCTGTCACACACGCACAGGAGACGCCTCCCGCCACGCCGCCCACGGAAAGCCAGCCCGCCGAATCCCCGGCACCGGAAGCGCCGCCGTCCGAGACCGCCGAGCCGGAAGAGACCGCGCCCGCCGAGCCGGGAGCCGAGACCTCCAGCCTGGAACTCGTGCGCCGGGGCGACGACGGGCAGGAGCGGCGCATCCGCATCGTGCGGACGGGCACCAGCGACGAGACGGGCATCTTCACGATCTGTAGCCCGCAGGACGACGAGCCAGAGGGGTCGCCCAACGTGGCCGTCTTCTCCGAGTCGGGGCCGGGCGGCGTGCAGATCACCATCGACCAGAATGTCATCCGGGTGCCGCTGGCCCTGGTGACCCAGCGCCCCGCTGCCGAGGGCGAGGGCAGCGACGGCCGGGTGGAAGCCAGCGCCGGAACCGCCCGCTTTCTGGACGAGGCGCCCCAGGGCAAGACCGACCGCCTCAGCCGCTGCGCGGTGGAAGCCGCCCCCAAGCCCGCGCCTGACACCGTGCTCGTCACCCAGGGCCGCACCGAGCTCAAGGGCCAGAAGCTCGTCTACGACGAGACAGACGGCATCGCCCGCATCGACGGCCCCATCACCTTCACCCGCCCCGGCGACGACGGCCCCCTGACCGGCCAGAGCGAGCGCATCGAGGTGGAGGTGGACACCGAGAAGACCGTGCTGATCGGCGCGGTGGTGCTGAACAGTCCCGGTGGCCGCGTGAGCCGCGCCGCCCGCGTGGAGTATGACGACGAGGCCAACCTCGCCCGCCTGATCGGCACCGCCGAGCAGCCCGCCGAGAGCACCCTGCGCGGGGACGTGCTGCGGGCCGGGGAGCTGTTGTACGACCTCGAACGCAACGAGGTGGTGGCCCGCGCCCCCGAGGGCGGCACGATCACCGGAGAGTTTCAGGACGGCGAACCGACGAACCCAGCGCCCCGAACGCCATAAAGCTCAGCCCCCTCACTGGGGGCTTTGTTATGCCGAATTCTCCCAGAACGCGCGAATCGCCTCCACCACGACCTGCGGCCGCTCCAGATGCACGTAGTGACCGGAGTGGTCCACCCCTACCGCCCGGCTGCGGCCCGACAGGGTCAGCCACTCCAGATGCCGGGCGCGGCGGGTGTGAAAGCGGGCGTCCAGCTGCTCCTGGGTGCGGCCCGGCGCCTCGGCGGGCGTGGCGGGGCGATCCGGCGCGATCAGCAGCAGGGGGAGGTCCCCCAGGGCCCCTGGTGCCACCTCCTCCGGCCCGAACGGGGTCAGCGCGAGCGGCTCCGGCAGAGGCATGGGCGGCGGAGCGGCGAGGGGCGGTGGAGTCGGGTCCAGCAGCACGAGGCCGCCCACACGCCCCGGTCGCCGCCGGGCGTAGGTGGAAGCGATCATCCCGCCGAGCGAGTGGCCCACCAGGATGGGTGGTTGTGAGGGCTGGAAGCTGTCCAGCACGGCGTCCAGCTCCGCATACACATCCGCCCAGGTGTGGGGCTGGGCCGGTAGGGGGCTGGCCCCCACGCCCGCCCGGTCGTAGGCCACGACCCGCGTCCACTGCGCGAGGGTGGGGGCGATGCCCGCCCGGGGTTCGCCCTCCAGTCCTCGCCAGTGTGGCCGCGCTTCCTGGGGCGTCGGAGCCGTCCACCACCACGCGGCGGGGTCACCCAGGCCGGAGAGGAGGACGAGGGCGGGTTCACCCTCTCCCTGCTCCCGCAGCCCAGAGGCCACCTACCCCAGCACCTTCTCCCCGCTCTCGCGCAGGACGCGGGCACTGGCCTCCAGTCCCTCGCGCTCCTCCGGGGTCAGAACGGGGGTCAGGGTGGCCTCCACCCCCCGCGCCCCCACGATGCGCGGCAGGCTGAGGCTCACGCCGTATTCGGGCGTGGGGGCGCTGACGGTCAGGACGGCGCGGCGGTCGTCCAAGATGGCCTCCGCGATGCGGGCGAGCGCGGCCCCGATGCCGTAGTAGGTCGCCCGCTTTCCGCCGATGATCGCGGCGGCGGCGTCGCGGGTCCCCCGGTCAATGTCCGACTGCACCTCCGGCGTCCACTCCAGCCCGCGCGAGCGCATGAAGTCCGCCACGGGCAGGCCCGCTACCGCCGCCGTGCTCCAGGCCAGCACCTCGCTGTCGCCGTGTTCGCCCAGCACGTAGCCGTGGACATGGGTGGCGTCCACCCCCGCCCGCTCCGCGATCAGGTGGCGAAAGCGGGCCGAGTCCAGCACCGTGCCCGACCCCAGCACTGGCTGGTTCGGCGCGAGCCGCCCGGCGAGGTCGGTCAGGATGTCCACCGGGTTGGTGGCGATCAGCAGCACGGCGTCGGGGGCGTGTTGGGAGACTTGCGGAATCACGTCGCGGAAGATGGCCGCGTTCTTCTCCAACAGGTCGAGGCGGGTTTCGCCGGGCTGCTGGTTGGCACCGGCCGCGACGACCACGACCCGGCAATCCTCCAGGGCCGCGTACCCCCCGCTGCTCACGCGGGTGCCGTGGCTGATGGGCGCGGCGTGGGCGATGTCCTGCGCCTCGGCCTGGGCGCGGGCCTCGTCGCGGTCCACCAGCATGAGGTCGCTGCACGAGCCGCGCAGGGTCAGGGCGTAGGCGGCGGTTGCCCCCACCAGCCCCGAGCCGACGACCCCGACCTTCACCGCCCCTCTCCCGGCAGGCACACGGTCAGCACCGGGACCGGGCTGCGGCTGATCAGCTTCTCGGCGCTGCTGCCCACGAAGAAATGTTCCAGCGCTCCCTTCGAGTGCGTCCCCACCACGATCAGATCGGCCCCCCAGCGCTCGGCGGCGTCGAGAATGCCCGTCACCGGGTCGCCCACGAGCAGTTCGGCCTCCTCGTCGGAGGCAGAGAGGGTCTTCAGGCGCTCGCCGTCCGCGCTCTCCAGGGTGTGGAGCAGCGTGGGGTCGAGCGCCGCCGGGGTCACGCCGCCCATCAGGTCGGGGGTGGCGGTCACGCGGGCGTCGGTCACGTGCACCAGCCGCCGCAGGGCGTCCGGGAAGCGCAGCCGGGCCACCGCGAGGGCGTGGTCGGCTGCCGCCGAGAAGTCGGTGCCGACAAGCACCCGTGAGAAGGGCTGGCTTCCCATGCCGCCGGGCGAGAAAACAGGGTCGGTCATGGGCCGACGCTACACCCACCCCCCGGCACGCGCCCACTTTCTGAAGGCGGGGTAAAGGTCCGTCGTTCCCCACAGGGGCAGACTGCCCCATGCACCTGCAAAGTCTGGGCGCGGCCCTCACCGTCACCGGAAGTGCCCATCTGCTGGACGCGCCCGGCGGCCCGGTCCTCGTGGACTGCGGCATGTTTCAGGGTGGCGATGAGCTGGAGGCCCGCAACCGCGAGCCCTTCCCCTTCGACCCCGCCGACCTTCAGGCCGTGCTGCTCACCCACGCGCACCTCGACCATATCGGGCGGCTGCCGCTCTTGGTCCGGCAAGGCTTCCGGGGGCCGGTGTACTGCACGCCCCCGACGGCGGCTCTGGCCGAGACGGTGCTGCTGGACTCCGCCCGCCTGCAGGTCGAGGGCTACCGCCAGGACCTGCGCCGTGCCCGCCGCACGGGCCGTGAGGACGAGGTGCCCGAACCCCTCTACGACGAGGAAGACGTGCACCGCACCCTCGCCCTCCTGCGGCCCGCTTTCCAGTTCGGGGAGACGCTCAAGGTCGGCCGCTTGCGGGTCACGCCGGGGCGGGCGGGGCACATCCTGGGCAGCGCGTACCTGCTGCTCGAAGACGGCGACGCGCGGGTGATTCTCTCGGGCGACCTCGGCAACCGCGAGAGCGGGCTGCAACTCGATTTCGCCCCGCCACCCGAGGCCGACGCGGTGGTCATCGAGTCCACCTACGCCGACCACCGGCACCGCTCGCTGCCGGAGACGCTGGCCGAGTTGCGCGACACCCTGCGCCAGAGCGTGCGGGCCGGGGGCAAGATCCTGATTCCCTCTTTTGCCATTGAGCGCACCCAGTTCATTCTCGCCGAGCTCAAGAACCTGATGGACGCGGGCGAGGTGCCGCGCATCCCGGTCTTCCTCGACTCCCCGATGGCGGCGCGGGCCACCCACGCCTATTTCGAGTTCGGGGACGAGCTGATCCCGCCCGTGCGGGACGCGTTGCAGCGCGGCGAGGACCCCTTTCGCCCCTCGACCCTCCACACGGTCCTGACCGGCGAGGAATCCCGGCGGCTGAACCGCTACGACGGCCCGGCAATCATTCTGGCCGGAAACGGCATGATGACCGGGGGGCGCATTCAGCACCACCTCAAGCACCACCTCTGGAAGCCGTCCACCAGCCTGATCATCGTGAGCTACCAGTCGCCGTCCAGCCTGGGCGGGCGCCTCGTCGCGGGCGCGGACACCGTACGAGTCATGGGCGAGGAGATCGCCGTCCGCGCCCAGATTCACACCATCGGCGGCTTTTCCGCCCACGCCGATCAGGACGACCTTCTCGCCTTCTTGGAGTCAGCGGGGCAGCCCCGCGTGTGGCTGGTGCACGGCGAGCCGGAGGTGATGGAGGCCTTCTTGCCCGTGCTGGAGGCCCGTGGTCTGAGCGCCAACCTGGTGCCGGACCGCGAGCGGGTGGACCTGCTGACGACCACCTTCCCAGCAGGTCGCCCGCCGGGCATGCCCCAGGCGGACGGGGTGGTGCGGCGGCCCGAGGAGTAACTAGCCCTGGGGGGACCGCACCCGCCGCAGGCAGGCCGCGTAGACCTCGGCGGTGGCGCGGGCGTCTTCGAGCGCGTCGTGGGCCTGGTAGGTGATGCCGAAGTGCGCCGCGAGGTCGTCGAGCGCGGTGCCCACCTTGCGCGGCAGCAGCCCGGCATGAATCAGGAACTGCGCTGTGACCTTGGTGTCCACCTGCCCGCGCCGAAACACGCTGCCCAGGTCGGGCAGCAGCGGGCGCAGGAAGCCCAGGTCAAAGCCGAAATTGTGCCCCCCCAGCATGACCCGTCCTTCCTTGGCGGCGTAAGCGCGGATGGCGTCGGCGACGGCTTCCGGAGGCTGGGCCTGGGCGTGGTGGGCCGTGAGGTCGATGCCGTTGACGGCCATCGCCTCCTCCTCCACATCGTAGGTGTCGTGACGCACCCGCAGGTGCAGGGGCCGGGTCACCTCGCCCGCCGGGGTCAGGGTGACCAGCCCGACGGTCAGCAGGGGGTGACGCCGGGGGTCGCGCCCGCCCGTCTCGGTATCCAGAAAGACGATGGGCTGCGTCAGCCCGGCGAGGCGCGGCGGCGGGCCAGGGGCAGCAGGGGGCGGAGCCATGCTCCAGCCTGCCACGGGTGGGGTGGGGAACAGGGTACACAAGCCTTCACCCTCGCCCGCTACCCTGGGGGGGTGAAGCGTCTCCTGATTCCCCTCGCCCTGCCCCTCCTGCTCGCCGCCTGCTCGGGCGGTTCCCTGGAAGGCGTCCAGACCTTCGACTACAAGGGCGGCGACCACCGCACCGGCTCGCTGGTCTATGCCGAGACGCCCCCGGTGGGCGGCGCCCACAACGCCATGTGGCAGAACTGCGGCGTCTACGACCAGCCCCTCTACAACGAGTACGCCGTCCACAGCCTCGAACACGGCGCGGTGTGGATCACCTACCGCCCCGACCTCCCCGCGTCGGATGTGGCGGCCCTGAAGGAACTGGTCGACGGGCGGCCCTACACCCTGCTCAGCCCGCACACCGGCCTCTCCAGCCCCATCGTCATGAGCGCCTGGAATGCCCAGCTCGCGGTGGACAGCGCCAGCGACGAACGGCTGAAGCCTTTCCTCGACAAATACGAACAGGGCGCGACCGCCCCCGAACGCGGCGCGGCCTGCTCGGGAGGATACGGGGGAACGCAGTAAAACTGTTGGTTCAGCCCTCCTCGCCCGTCGCCACCGGCCGCGCGTCGTCGCTGACCCAGTCGCTCCACGACCCCGCGTAAAGTCGGTTGTCCGGTCCCAGCGGCACGCCCGCCAGCTCCCGCGCGAGCAGGTTGGGGGTGGCGCTCACGCCGCTGCCGCAGTAGGTGACGGTGGGAGCGGCGCCCGCGCCCAGCCGTCCCGCCTGCGCCGCCCCGTCCCGCCAGTGCCCACGCTCGTCCAGCGCCCCGGCCCACTCGCAGTTCACGGCACCGGGGATATGCCCCGCCTTGCGGTCCAGCGGCTCGACCTCACCCCGGTAGCGGGCGGGAGCGCGGGCGTCGATCAAGAGGGTGCCCGGCTCCCGGTTCGCCACGTCCTCGGCGGTGGCGACCATGTCGGGCTGCACGTCCGGCGTAAAGGTGGTGGGCGCGTGGTCCGGGTCCGCCGTGCTGGCTTCACCCCCCGCCGCGAGGTAGGCGGGCCAGCCGCCGTCCAGCACGTAGACCTCGCGGTGCCCCAGCCAGCGCAGCAGCCACCACGCGCGGGTCGCGTAGAAGCCCTGCCCGGTGCCCGGATCGTCGTAGGCCACGACCACGCTGTCGTTGCCGATGCCGACGCTGCCCAGCCACGCCGCCAGCGCCCCCGGCTCCGGCAGCGGGTGCCGTCCCCCCGCCCCGTCCGGGCGCACCGGGCCGCTGAGGTCCGTCTCCAGATCGGCGTAGATCGCGCTGGGCACGTGGCCTTCCAGATAGGCGATGCGCCCGACCAGGGGATCGGTCAGGGCATAGCGGCAGTCGAGGACGCGCACGCGGGGTTTGCCCAGATGCTCAATCAGCCACTCGGCGGTTTTCAGTGGTGAAGCGGTCATGGCCGCAGGTTACACCGGGCACGGGCGCAATAAAAAAAGCCGCCTTCTCGGGCGGTGATAAAAACAAGATAGCGCGGTATGCGGTATGCGTCAAGGCCCGCAGGCCGGATGAGGGACCGTTCAGCCCATCAAAAAAGCCCCCTCCTTGGGGAGAGGGCTTCGCCGTTCGGCCGCCCTACCGGGCCACTCCCGTCGCCCGGCTTTCCCGAATCACGGTGACCTGCACCTGGCCGGGGTATTCCATGTCCTGCTCGACCCGTCCGGCGATCTCGCGGGCGAGCAGGGTGGCGCCCGCGTCGGTGACCTGCTCGGGCTGCA
The DNA here is from genome assembly GCF_024171495.1 of Deinococcus sp. HSC-46F16. NCBI lineage: Bacteria > Thermotogati > Deinococcota > Deinococci > Deinococcales > Deinococcaceae > Deinococcus > Deinococcus sp. HSC-46F16. The sequence goes on along the minus strand of NZ_JALJZW010000005.1, from coordinate 8,964 downwards.
CGATCACGCGCACCTCGCGGCCCGCCTGAATCGCGTAGGCCTGCTGCACGCCGGGAAAGGCCACCGCGATCTGTTCGAGCTGCTCCAGCCGCCGCACGTAGGCTTCGAGTTCCTCGCGGCGGGCACCGGGCCGGGCCGCGCTGATCGCGTCGGCGGCGGCGACAAGCACCGAATACAGCGTCTCGCCGTTTTCCGGGTCGTGGTGGTGGGCAATCGCGTCGATGACCTCAGCAGGCTCCCCGAATCTCTTGGCGAGGTTGATGCCGATCTCGACGTGGGTGCCCTCAATCTCGCGGTCGATGCTCTTGCCCACGTCGTGCATCAGCCCGGCGCGGCGGGCCAGCCCCGCGTCCAGGCCCAGTTCGTCCGCCATGATCCCGGTGAGGTGCGCGACCTGCACCGAGTGCTTCAGGACGTTCTGGCCGTAGCTGGTGCGGAAGTACATCCGGCCCAACAACTGCACCAGCCCCGGCTTGAGGCCCACCACGCCCGCCTCGATGGCAGCCTCCTCGCCCTGGGCGTGCATGAAGGTCTTCATCTCGTCCTGCGCCCGCGTGACCATCTCCTCGATGCGGGTGGGGTGGATGCGCCCGTCCGCGACGAGGGCTTCAAGGACGTGCCGGGCGACCTCGCGGCGCACCGGGTTGAAGGAACTCAGGATCACCGCTTCGGGCGTGTCGTCGATGATCAGGTCCACCCCGGTCAGTGCCTCGAACGCGCGGATGTTGCGGCCCTCGCGCCCGATCAGGCGGCCCTTCATCGCGTCGTTGGGGATGGGCACCACCGACACGCTGAGCTGGGCACTCGTCTCGGAGGCAGAGCGCTGAATCGCCTGCGCGATCAGGCTGCGGGCGGTGCGCTTGGCCTCGGCGCTGGCGCGGCTCTCCATCGCCTTGACGCGGATGGCCTTTTCCTCCTCCAGCTCGGCGTCGAGCTGCGAGAGGATCTGCTCGCGGGCGGCCTCCGGCGAAAGGCCCGCCACCTCGTAGAGCTTCAGGTCGATCTGCCGGGCGCGTTCGCCCAGCTCCGCTTCCTGTCCGGCCAGCGCCCGCAGTTGGGCCTCCAGCCGCTCCTCTAGGGCGTCGAGGCGCTCGCCCCGCGCGTCGAGCTGCTCGGCCCGGCGGTTGAGGCGTTCGATCTCGCGCTTGAGTTCGTCGCGCTCGCGGCGGGTTTCCTGGCGGTCGTTGCCGAGCGTCTCGCGCTCACGGGCCGCTTCCTGAAGGGCGCGGGAGCGCTCGGCCTCGACCTGGGCGCGGAGGGTCTGGAGTTCCTCGCGCCCGGCGTCTACGCCAGCGGCGGCCTGCCGCTCGCGGTCCTCGGCGTCCTGAAGGCGGCGGGCCGCGTCCAGCCGGGTCTGCTCGGCCTGCGAGCGAAGCTGGCGGGCCTCGGCCTCGGCCTGGGTCAGAATCCGCTCGGCCTCGGCGCGGGCCTCGCGCTCCCAGTGGTCGTCCCGCGCCTGCTGCTGCTGGCGCCCCCGCGTGTGCCCGGTGAAAAATCCACCGACCACCCCCCCCAGGAGCGCCAGGATGACAAACAGAATGGTCATGGTGGCTCCTTTGTCGTGCTGATGTTAACCAGAGGCGCCCGGTCCCAACTGGCCGGGGGCGCCCCGAAACCGTGAAGCGTGAGGGGCCGTCCGGCCCCCACCCCGGCAGTCTAACGCCCGGTTCCTGCCCTCACGGGAAAAGCCTCCCAGCGCCGAGAGAAGAGCGTGGGCACCCCCAGACCGGACAGGGACCAGGGGACCCCGCCGGAGCGTCAGTTCACCGCGCGGTCCTGCCCCGCCCACAGCTCCTTGCGCAGCAGGAACTTCTGGAACTTGCCGCTGGCTGTTTTGGGCAGGTCGTCGCGGAACTGGTAGTGCCTGGGCACCTTGTACCCGGCGAGGTGCTCGCGGACGTGCGCGGTGAGTTCCTCCGGGGTGACGGCGGCGCCCTCGTGCAGGGCGATGAAGGCACAAGGGACTTCGCCCCATTTGGGGTCCGGGTGGGCCACCACCACTGCCTCGCGCACGGCGGGGTGGGCGTAGAGCACGCCCTCGACCTCCACCGAGCTGATGTTCTCGCCGCCCGAGATGATCACGTCCTTGTTGCGGTCGCGGATCTCGATTCGCCCGTCGGGGTGCCGCACCGCCACGTCCCCGGTGTGGAACCAGCCGCCCCCAAAGGCTTTCTCGGTGGCCTCCGGGTTGTCGAGGTACCCGGCCATCACCAGATTGCCGCGCACCATGATCTCGCCCAGCGTGTCGCCGTCGGCCGGCACCGGGGTCAGCTCGGGAGTCATCACCTCGACCTCCCCGGCGAGGAGCATCTCGAACCCCTGCCGGGCGGTCAGGGCGGCGCGGTCGGGGACGGGCAGCGCCCGCTGCGATCCGGACAGTTCGGCCACCGTGATCAGCGGGCTGGTCTCGGTCAGGCCATAGACCTGCAAGACCTCGAACCCCAGGGCGCTCATGTCCGCGATCGTGCGGGCGTGGGGCGGACTGCCCGCCGTCGCCACGCGGACCGGGCGGGGGGTGGGCCGGGCGGTCGCCGGGTCGGTGATCAGGCTCAGCACCGTGGGGGCCGCGGCGAGGTGCGTCACCCCGTAGGTGTGCACCGCGTCGTGGATGGCGTCTCCGCGCACCGCCGGAAGGGTCACGTGGGTGGCTCCCACCCCGAAAGGCGCCCACACACCGCCCCAGCCGTTGGCGTGAAAGTCGGGCAGGGTGTGGAGGTACACGCTGTCGGAGTCGAAGTGCAGCGAGTACAGCACGCCCATCGCGTTCAGCATGGAGTTGCGGTGGGTCAACATCACGCCTTTGGGGCTGCTCGTCGTGCCGGAGGTGTAGTTGATCGTCAAGATCTCGTCCTCGTCCTCGAGCGCGTAGGGGAGGGGCGAGGCGTCCTGCGCCGCCAGCCGCTCGCTGAAGTCGCTGCCCCGGCCCAGCGTCCAGAGCGGAATGCCCAGTTCGCGGCAGGTGTCCTCCACCTTGGGGGCCAGCGTCACGTCGGCGAGGACCAGCGAGACCCGCGCGTGCCGCAGTTGAAAGGCGTACTCCTCCGGCACCAGCCGGGTGTTGAGTGGCACGAGCACGCGGCCCGCCCACGGCACGCCCGCATAGGTCAGCAGGCCCTCGTGCGTGTTGGGCGAGAGGACCGCGACCCGTGCCCTGGGCGGCACCGCCCCCGCCACCGCCCGCGCGAGGCGGTAGATGCGCTTGCCCCACTCGCGGTAGGTAAAGCTGGGGCCATCCGGCTGGGTCACCGCGATCTCCTGCGGGTACGTCTTCAGGCCGCGCCGAACGAGGTCCAGGGGGGTCAGGGGCGTCTTCATGGGGGCACCTCCGGGGAAAGGCTCGGGTTGTGGGTGCCTTCACTTTAAGCCCGGATGAAGGGGGCGCAGGCGTTACGTCCTGGGGAACGCCCTCCTGGCACCCGCACCAGGCCAACAAAAAACCCCAGCCGGAGCTGGGGCCTGGGGCAAGGGTTTCGCGCTTACTTCTGCGCGTGCACCACGAGCTTCATCGGGATGCTGACCTCGGGGTGGGCGCGGTAGACGATGTCGTACTCGCCGATCTCCTTGACGGTCTTGGGCATCTCGATCCGGCGGCGGTCCACGTCGAAGCCGAGCTGGTCGAGGGCGTCGGCCACGTTGCTGTGGGTCACGGCGCCGTAGATCTTGCCTTCGCCCGCACGGACGCTGAGTTCCACGGCCACGCCGGTCAGGCGGCTGGCGAGGTCCTCGGCCTGGGCCTTTTCCTTCTCCTGCTGCTTCTTACGGGCACGGAGCTGGGCTTCCAGTGTCTTCATGTTGGCGGCGTTGGCGGGGGTCGCCATGCCGCGCGGAATCAGGAAGTTGCGGGCGTAGCCGGGCTTGACGTTCACCACGTCCCCCGTCTGGCCGAGGCGGCCGGGTTCCAGAAGGATTACCTGCATGGTCCCAGTCTCCTTACTTCCGGACCAGCTTCTCGGTGTAGGGCAGCAGCGCGAGCTGGCGGGCGATCTTGATCGTCTGCGAGATGCGGCGCTGGTGCTTGGCCGAGAGACCGGTGCGGCGGCGGGGAAGAATCTTGCCGGTGTCGGAAATAAACCGGCGAAGCATCTTCACGTCCTTGTAATCGGTGATTTCCAGTTCCCCGATGGAGAACGGATCAACCTTGGGCTTGCGGGGACGCTTGGGTCCCTTGCCGCGCGGCTTGCGCTCGGCGTTATTTCCTTGGGTCATGGGGGTCCTCTAAAACTGCGTTCTGGGGCGCTTTGCCGTGGTCTAAGAGTCTAAGAAGGCCAGATTCCTGATTTTTTGGACGCTTGGACCTTTCGACCCTTAGACGTACGCGCCAGCATGCTCAGAATGGCAGATCTTCTTCTTCCGGCGGGAAATCGTCGAGACCTTGATCAATATCCAAGCCCCCCGAACGGGTCCCCGTGGTCGCTCCCCGCGCCGGAGCGCTGCTGCGGCTCGCGCCGTAACCGCCGCTGGGCTGGGAACGCGCCGTGCTGCCCGCGGTCTGCGTGCGGGGCGCGGCGGGGGTGGCTGCGGGACTGCCGGGTACGCCCGCGCCTCGGGAAAGGGCTTCGACTCGCGTCGCCTCTACTTTGGTGGAGTTGCGCTTATTGCCGTCACGGTCGGTCCACGCCTCGTTCACGAGCCGTCCCTGCACCAGAATGGGATCACCCTTGCGCAGGTCCTTCATGCTCTCGGCGAGCTCACGCCATAGCGTCACGTCGATCCAGTGGGTCTTTTCCTGCTTCTGCCCCTGACGGTCATTCCAGCTCTCGTTCACGGCGAGGCCGAGTCCGAGCACCGCGTCTCCGGCGGGGGTGTAGCGCAGTTCGGGATCGCGGGTCACGTTCCCGATCAGGACCACTTCGTTCATGCCGCTGCCCATGCGTACGCCGCCTCCGGCATCCTGCACGAGCTCGGGCGCGTAACCCAGTTGCTCCATGCGCAGGGCCTTGACGCGCACCATGCTGCGCTTGCCGCCTTCCGGCGCTTCCCAGGACGAGTACTCCAGGCTGCCTTCGACCATCACGGCGTCGCCGCCCTTGAGGTTACGCTCGGCCTGCCACTCGGCAGGCTTGCCCAGAATGCTGACCCGGTGGTACCAGGGGAGCTTGCGCTCGCGGCCGTCGTTGCCGACGATGTGGTCCTCTCCGGCCACGGTCGCCTCAAACACCGCCGTGCCGTTGGGCGTGTAGCGGAGTTCGGGATCACGGGCGAGAGCACCGATCAAAAAGACGTGGTTCATGCCTCGGGCCATAACTGGGTCTCCTTACTTGCTGGCGAAAAACTTGAACTTCTGGCTGGCTGGCGGAATTGGCCCTTGCGGGTTGACCGGAGCATAGCAACTCCGGCCCCATTACGTCAAGAACGTAATCAGGCCTTCCTGGTCTTCCACTCCGGGCGGTCCTTGACCACCAGGATGCGGCGCACGTTGTCGCGCAGACGCAGGGGAGCGGCGATGGTTTGCTCGGGGTTGCCCCCGGCCCGGATGGTGTACATCAGGTAGTAGCCCTCGCGGTCCTTGTTCACGGCGTAGGCGAGTCGGCGGTTGCCGAGGTCGTCGAGGTTCGTGATCTCGGCCCCGTTGCCGCGCAGGGTGTTCTCGATGTAGTCCTTCTCGATTTGCACCTGCTCGGCGCTAAGGTTGGGGTTCAGGATCAGGTTCAGGTCGTACTGGTTCATGGTTCACCTCGCTTTCCGCCGCGCATGGCAGGGTCCAGCCTCGCCGGGCGGCGCAACTGGCTACTGTAGCAGAGTGTCCGGCGGGCTGCCAGAGCCACCCGGCGCAGGCCCTCGCCGGGGCCATCCCGTAGGCTGGGGTATGAGCGACGATCAAGCACAACACTGGATGGACGGCCTGCTCGGCATCCTGCGGGAAGCGGTCGAGGGCGGTGAGCCGGGGCAGAGCACGGCTTTTCTGGACGGCACGGCGGCGGACGGTGGGGGCAACCACGGCCTGCTGGCGACCCTGGCCCGCCTCGGTGCGGGGGAGGCCAGCCGGGACGTGAACGGCACGTCGGTCGCGGGGCAGGCGCGGCATACGGCCCTGCATATGGAGGTCGTCGTGCGCTGGGAACGCGACGGGGACCGGGGACCTTTCGACTGGAAGGGGAGCTTTCATCCTGCCGAGGTCAGCACCCAGGAGTGGGTCGGCCTTCAGGCCCGGGTGCGGCAGGCCTATGACGAGTTGGTGGTCTTCGCCCGCACGCAGGCGGACCTCCCGGTGTCCGGGGACGCGACCGGGGGACTGGCGGGCGCCATCGCCCATGTGGCCTACCACCTCGGGGCGATTCGGCAGATGGTCAAGGCGCTGGCTCACCCTGCCTGAACCGTTTCGCCGTCCTTACTTCCGGCGCCTGAAGGGATTCCAGCGGCTCCCGCTCCCGGCCGCGGCCGTCTCCGGCGTGGGAGGTGTGAGGGGCTCGATCGGCACGTGCCGTCCGATGGGACGTGGGGCAGGGGCTTCGGTCGCAGGGAGCGCAGGTGGATCGGGTTCCTCGGTATCCTCCCCCAGAGCCGTCAGCAGGGCGCGGCGCAGGGCCTCCGCCGTGGGCCGGTCGCCAGACCGCTTGGCGAGAGAGAGTTCAAACAGTCGGGCAACGGGCCGGGGCAACTCCGGGCAGTGGGCCGAGAGGGGAGGTGCGAAGCGGTTGAGGTGCGCGGCCATCAGGTCCTCATAGGTGTCGCCTTGAAAGGGCCGCGTTCCGGTCAGCAGCTCGTGGGCAAGGACACCCAGGCTGTACACGTCGCTCGCCGGACTGCTGGGATCGCCCCGGTAGATCTCGGGCGCCATATAGAAGGGGCTGCCGCTGGCGCACCCGCCTTGCGCCGTGTAGTACGCACTCCCCAGGTCCCCCAGCGCGGCCCGCCCCCCGTCGAGATAGACGTTCTGCGGCTTCACGTCCTGATGCACCACTCCCAGAGCGTGCAGGTAGGCCAGCCCCGAGGCGAGGTCGGCGAGGAGGCGCAGCGGCGCCTGAACCGGCCGCATCGCCCGCGCGTGCCCGGCCAGTGCGTCGGCCAGCGTGCCCTCCGGGTAATGCCGCAGGGCCAGGTAGGCCCGCGCCCCGAACGGGCTGCCCGCGTACCCACGAATCACGTGGGGGTGCCGGAATTGCAGGGTCAGCCGCACCTCGTTGGCAAAGCGTTCGGCCGCCTCCTGCTGGCGCAGCGTGCCCTCCAGCGGCACCTTGAGCGCCACCTCGCGGCCCTGCGGGTCCCGCGCGAGGTGCACGAGCGAGGTCTGCCCCCGCCCCAGCACTTGCAGGAGGCGGTAGCCCGGAGGGGTTCGGTCGGAGGAGGGGGAGGGACGCTCTGGGGTCATGGCAGGGGGCAACGTGAAGGGGACCCCGTAAGTTCCCCTACAGTGTCCCCAGTCTAAAGCGGCCCTGTCACCGCAATCTGTCGAAATCTTCGGGCGTCGCCCTCTCTATTCGTCGTCTCCCGCATCGTCGGCGGCGCGTTTGCCCGCCATCCACTCCAGCCCCGCCCACATCAGGTCGTCAAGATCACCGTCGAGCACGTCGTCGGGGTTGTGCTTCATGACTCCGGTGCGGTGGTCCTTGATGTACTGCTTGTCGAGGACGTAAGACCGAATCTGCGAGCCCCACTCGATCTTCTTCTGCTCGCCCCTCGCTTTGGCTTCCTCCTCCTCGCGCTTGCGCATTTCGATGTCGTAGAGGCGCTGCTTGAGGATTTGCAGGGCGATCTCGTGGTTCTTGATCTGGGAGCGCGTCTGCTGCGAGGCCACCGCGATCCCGGTCGGAAGGTGGGTCAGGCGGACTGCCGAGTCAGTGGTGTTCACGCCCTGCCCACCCGCGCCCTGAGAGCGGAACACGTCGCGTCGCAGGTCGGAATCGGGGATGTGGATGTCGATCTCTTCCTCGGGAACCTCCGGCACCACGTCCACCGACGCGAAGCTGGTCTGGCGGCGGTTGTTCGCGTCGAAGGGCGACACCCGCACCAAGCGGTGCACGCCGTGCTCGGGGGCCATCATCCCGAAGGCCTTTTCGCCCCGGATGATGAACTCGATGCTCTGGTAGCCCGCCTGGTCGCCCGGCTGCTCGTCAAGGATGTCCACCTTGTAGCCCCGGCGCTCGGCCCAGCGCATGTACATCCGCGCCAGCATCCCGGCCCAGTCCTGCGCCTCGGTGCCGCCCGCTCCGCCTTTGACGCGCACGATGGCGGGGGTGTCCGAATGCTTCATCGTGAAGAGCGTTTCACGGTAAAGGTCGTCCACCCGCGTCTGCAACGACGCCTGCTCCTCGGCCAGCATCTCCTGCTCTTCCTCGCTGGCGATCTCCAGCATTTCCGAGAGGCCGCTGGCGTCGCTCTGGAGAGACGTGTAGTCCTCCACGATGCGGCGCAGGCTTCCGGCCTCCTGGGTGACCTGCCGGGCGCGGCCCGCGTTGTTCCACAGTTCGGGGTCGCTGAGTTCGCGGTCGAGTTCGTTCAGGCGCCTTGTCTTGCCGGGAATGTCAAAGGTACTCCCGGAGCGACGCCAGTTTTTCAAGTAATTCCTGCATGGGCGTGCCTCCCTTCCGCAGCTTTCCCGTTGAGCGGGAGCGCGGGCTGATTGCCACCGGGGAGTATAGGTGAGGGCTCCGTATGGACAGAGGACCACTGCCACCGTCTCGGCGTGGCGTATCTGGCAACGCCCGCCCAGCCGCTGGTTTTGGGATATCCCCCGAACTCGGGTGGGGGGTGTTGACAGGACTGGGGGTGGGGTGTATCTTTTCTGAGCCTCAAGCGAGGCGGGCAGCATGACAGGCGAAGAAGAGCGAGAGCAGGGCCTTCCGACAGGAGGGTACGAGCGGCAAACCCCCCGGTTTGCTCCAGACTCGTGAAGGCCCACAGATGAATCTGTGGACCACAGAAGCTCCTACGGGAGCAGCCATGCGAACAAGCATGGATCAACACTTATCCACTTGCACTCCGCGTGCGGAGTGCTGTTGGAACCATTTTATGGAGAGTTTGATC